>NZ_LZKF01000069.1:0-36499 GCF_001672665.1 Mycobacterium sp. E2238
ACGTCACGTGGCTGATCGAGTCGCTCGACGCCGGCCTGCCGAAGGGGCAGGTATGGACGCAATGCCATTCCGCGGCCTTCGACTTCTCGGTGTGGGAGATCTTCGGCGCCCTGCTGCGGGGCAGGCGCCTGCTGGTGGTGCCCGAGTCGGTGGCGGGCTCGCCAGAAGAGCTTCACGACCTGCTGGCCGCGGAATGGCATTGCGTCCATACCTGCCCCTTCGGCAGGCCGGCGTCGAGCGACTCGATCAGCCACGTGACGTTGAGATGAGGAATGGCAACGCCTTTGGGGGTTCCGGTGGTTCCGGAGGTGTAGATGATGTAGGCGATGTTCTCCGGGGCCGGCGCGGGCAGCGCGGTGCTGGGCTGGGTTTCGACGGCCGGGTCGTGGACGTCGACGACCAGCAGGTCGCGCCCGTCCAGTCGCGAACGCAGGTCCGCCGTGGTGATCACCGCGCTGGGTGCCGCGTCGGCAAGCACGAACTCCATGCGCGCCGCGGCGTGCGCCGGGTCGATCGGCACGTAGGCCGCCCCGGTTTTGAGCACCGCGAGCATCGCCACGATCGCGTCGGTGCACCGGGGGAACATGACCGCCACGCACTCACCCGGACCGACGCCATGACCGGCCAGCAGGTGAGCCAGCCGGTTGGAGGCCTCGTCGAGTTCGCTGTAGGTCAACGACTTGGAGGCGCAGGTCACGGCCGGCGCCTCGGGCGAGCGCTGCACGTGTTCGCCGAACGCCACCGGGATCGACACCGGGGCGGGCACCGGCTCGGTCAAGGCCGCCCGGTTGCTCCACTCGTCGAGCTGGGCCGGCTCGTCGGCGGCCAGCAGATCGATCGAGGACAGCCACCGCTCCGGATCGGCGGTCATCTCCTCCAGCACCTGCTGCATGCGCGCCGCCAAGTCGGCGACGCCGAAGTCCGCGAACGGTTGGCCCGGTCCCGCGGTGCTGAGGAAAAGCTGGTCACCGGCGCCGAGGAAGAACAGGCTGAAGTGCCCCACGGGCCCGTGATTCGTGTACGTCGCAGTGGCCGGGGAACCGGCGAGGTCCAGGGTCAGCCTCATCGGGAGGAAGTTGATGCCGACGCGATTCGCCGCCTGCCGCAGGCCGTCGCTCTCCAGGGTGTGCACCGGGAATCGCTGATGCTGCAACAACTCCCGGATTCGGATGTCGACGTGTTTGCAGAAATCGGCGACGGTCGCCGTGGGCGACGTGTTCAGCACCAGCGGCACCACCCCGGCGAACATCCCGGGCAGTGTCTTCGACTCCGGACGCACGCGCCGGCTCACGGGGAAATCGAGCGCCACCTCCGAACCGCTCCCCGACCATGCCCGCACCAAGAGCGCGCACGCCGCGGTGGTGACGGAGAAGCGTCGGATGCCCAGCTTCTTGGACAGCTCCTTGATCCGGGTGGTGACGGACGGGTCCAACTGGACGGACGCGGACGGAGAGTAGTGGTCCTTGCCGCCCGTGGCGTCGGCCGGCCGATCAGCCCACGCGGTTTCCGGCGGAAGGTTGTTGCTCCAATACGCCTGGTCGTCCAGGTAGTCGGGCGACGCTTCGTATTCCGACTCGATGTCGACCAAATCCTGCGCCGAGCCGAAATAGGCATCGGGAATGGGTTTTCCGGCGACCATCGCGGAGTAAATCGTCGAAACCCGTCGCGCTACCAGCGCCATACCCAATCCGTCGATTGCGATGTGGTGGCAGCAACCGAACAGATAGAACTCGGCGGCCCCCGTCTGGAATAACACGAATTTGAACAGCTGGCCGTTCAACGCCATCGGCGTCCGCTGGATGGACGACGCCATCGCGCGCGCTTCCTGCACGGGGTCCGGCGAGGAACTCAGGTCATGGAAGTCGAGCTCGAAGTCCGGGTAGTCGATCGGCTTCTGCACGACCTGGCCGTCGACCTCGAAGAACGACACCCGGCCGGCCTCGGCCTCGGCAACGGCCTGACGGAGGGCGCGCTGGAGAGCATCACGATCCAGCGAACCCTCGATTTTGATCAAGAGCCCGAGCTGCCACTCCGTGCCGACGAAGCCCGTTTCCTGCGAAAGCCAGATGTCCAGCTGTCCGCGCGTCAGCGGAAGCGCGCGATCCCCAACTCCCATCGAGTCCCCCAAAGCTCCACCCGCCCCATACCCCGACTCGTTACTGGTCAAAACCCCGACCCGTTGCGAGCTTGTCGCGCAGACTCTTTGGCCGAATGTCCGGCCAATTCTGTTCGATGTACTCCAAGCACGCAGCGCGGTCCGCCTCGCCGTACACCACTCGCCAGCCAGCTGGAACATCGGCGAAGGCCGGCCACAGGCTGTGCTGCTCTTCGTCGTTTACCAAGACGAAAAAACTGCCGTTGTCGTCGTCGAATGGGTTGATGCTCACAGTTCTCCAGGATGCCTAGTTGACATGAGTGGAACGGTTCCAAACCCTACTGGAGGCACCATCGTGCGTCCGTGATTTGGACAAAGTTCCCGGTGTGACCTGTCAGGCTCTTAACGCAGCCTAAGAATTGGGCTGGTGCGGGGCTGCGCAGCTGCCGCCGTTGGCTGCTGTGACCTGCGGCAACGGCTCACCGTAGTGGTTCGCGATCGCGCTGGTCGGCCTGCAAGGACGATGAAATTTTGGGTGGTTGTCACCGCCTAGGGTACCGACCTCACAGCCGCCGCGAAAATCACCAAGAGGCGAACCCTCGGCCCGGCGCAAACACTTGGCGCAACGACCGCCATATGGAGCTCGCCCCGCCCGTTTGCAGCGACAAGCCGCTGGCCGCGGAAGTGCCCCGCCGAACCCATTGACTCCGGGCCGCGATCGTCGTTAGCTGACTACGGCCGCTGACCATTCGGCGGCCTCGGCCGCAGGACGGACCGCGGGGTGGGCGGGCGCCGTTCCGGACCGAGTGGGCCGCTCGGCGCTAGCCGGCGAACCATTCCGCGCGGGCGATCTAAATAATGCCGTTACGCACGCGGTATGCATTACGATCCCGTATCTCAATGTCGAAGGGCTGATACGGACACCATCGGCGTGGTTTACTCATGAAGACTCGGTCGCGCTCCCCGGGGGCGGGGCTCGTATGAGGTGCCGAAGCACGACTAGTCTGCGACGTACACCGCATTCGGAGCGCCCTCACCTGGCGTCCTCGACCAACATGTAACAGCTTGTTCGGGCCGGCGGAATAACAAGAGACGTGAGAATGGGCAGAAGGGGGTGCGGTGACCGAACCCGACGTGCGGGCCCGGCCCGATAGCGCGACGGAAGGCCGCGACAGCGGCCAGCCGACTGGTCGCCGACGCGGCTTTTTGGGCATCGGTCGCCAATCTCCGAGTGGACCGCAGAGGCCAATTGGGCGGCAACAGACTCACCCCCGCGGTGCTGGATTTTTTGCCGCGCTGAAGCGGCTTTGGATCCCACTGCTCATCGTGGCCGTTGTCGCCGCCGGAGGATTGACCGTCTCGCGGTTGCACGGCATCTTCGGCTCAGAGAAACGCGAATCCTACGCAGACACCAGGATCAAAGACACAAAACCTTTCAACCCCAAGCACATCAGATACGAGATCTTCGGACCGCCGGGGACGACTGCCGACATCAGCTACTTCGACGTCGACGGCAACCCGGTGCACGTCAACGGACAGCCCGTACCGTGGTCCTTTGATATTTCGACAACGCTGCCGTCGATCCTGGGAAACGTTGTGGCACAAGGCAATGGCGACACGCTCGGCTGCCGCATCGTGGTTGACGGGGTTGTCAAAGCCGAGAGGGTTTCGCACGAATTGAACGCGTTCACCTACTGCATGCTGACGGCCACATGAGCGACATGCATAGCGACGCACCGGTGGAGACCGAACGCGTTAGGCCACCGCTGGTGGCGCGGATGCTTCATCGCCTTGCGATACCCATCATCTTGGGGTGGTTGGGAATCGCTGTCATCGTGGCGATCGGCGTCCCCCCGCTGGAGCAGGTCGAGGCGGAGAATGCGGTCCCGCTGAGTCCCGTTGCCGCGCCGTCATTTAAGGCGATGGAGCACCTGGGGCAGGACTTCAAGGAAACCAATTCCGGCGCTCTGGCGATGATCGTCTTGGAGAGTCAGCAACCCCTCGGCGACGACGCGCACCAGTATTACAACCAACTGATTCGTGAGTTGCGAGCCGATAAGCACGTGCAGAACGTCCAGGACTTCTGGGGCGATCCGGTCACGTCGAAAGCCGCGGAGAGTTCCGACGCTAAGGCCGTGTATGTGCAGGTGCAACTCGCCGGCACCCAAGGTGGGGCCGCGGGCGATGCATCGGTAGCCGCGATTCGACAAATAGTGGCGCGAACGCCCACGCCGAACGGGTTGAAGGCCTACGTAACGGGCCCCGCGCCGACTGTTGCGGATATGAATATCGCCGGTCAGAAGACCGTCATGTTGGTGACCGTCACGAGCCTGGCGGTGATCTTCATTACCCTCCTGCTCGTCTACCGGTCCGTGACCACGGTAATCCTTTTATTGCTGATGGTCGGTCTCCAATTGCAGGTGTCACGTGGAATAGTTGCTTTCCTTGGTCATCTCCAGCTGTTGGGCCTCACCACATTCGCGGTCAACCTGCTGGTAGCCGCGGTCATCGCAACCGGAACCGACTACGGCATATTCTTCGTCGGGCGATATCAGGAAGCGCGACAGGCCGGCGAGAGCCGGGAAATGGCTTTCTACACGACATTCGGGAGTGTGGCTAAGGTCGTGTTGGCTTCTGGCTTGACGATCGCCGGGGCCGTTTTCTGCCTCAACTTCACTCGGTTGCCCTATTTCCAGCCACTGGGAATTCCCTGCGCCATCGGCATCACCGTTGCGGTTCTCGTTGCCCTCACGCTCGCGCCGGCACTTCTCGTGGTCGGAGGCCGTTTCGGCCTGTTCGACCCGAAACGGGTGATCACGACGCATCGCTGGCGGCGAATTGGCACCGCGATCGTTCGGTGGCCCGCGCCCATTCTCGTCACGACCCTAGCAGTCGCGCTCATCGGCCTATTGACCCTGCCGAATTACAACCCGAGTTACGACGACCAGAAATTCATCCCTACTGATATTCCCGCGAGTGTGGGAAATGCTGCGGCACAGCGGCATTTTCCTCAATCGCGAACGATGATGCCGGAGATTCTGCTGCTCGAGAGCGATCATGATCTGCGCAATCCGGCCGATATGATCGTCTTGAATAAGGTGGCCAAGGGCGTCCTCGCCGTTCCAGGCGTTTCCACCGTGCAGTCTGTAACCCGGCCCGAGGGGATCCCGCTCGAGCACACGACTATCCCCTGGATCGTGAGCATGTCGCAGGCGAGCCAGCAGGTGAACATGGCGTTTCAGAAGGACCGCATGGACGACATGCTCAAGCAGGCCGAAGAGCTGGCGAGAATGATCCAGATCATGCAGCACATGTATGGCCTGATGAAGGAACTAGTCGCGACCACCCACCACATGGTCGGCAAAACGCATGAGATGCAGGAGATCACGAACGATCTGCGGGACAAGATTTCCGATTTCGAAGATTTCTTCAGGCCGATCCGTAGTTACTTCTACTGGGAACGGCACTGCTACGACATTCCCGTGTGTTTTTCGATACGATCGATATTTGATGCACTCGACGGCGTCGACGAGATTACCGACAAGCTACACGAGCTGGTAGCCGACCTGGATCAATTGGACGTGCTGCTGCCGCAAATGGTCGTGCTACTGCCACCCATGATCGAAAGCATGCAGAGCATGCGAACCATGATGCTGACCATGCACAGCACGATGTCGGGCGTCATGGGCCAGATGGAATCGCAGGGCAACAATTCGGCCGCAATGGGACAGGCGTTCGACCAGTCCCGGAACGAAGATTCCTTTTACCTACCGCCCGGAATCATCAACGATTCTGAGGCCTTCAAGCGGGTCGAAAAGATCTTCATGTCGCCGGACGGAAAAGATGTCCGCATGCTCATTTCACAAAAGGGTGATCCGGCCACGCCCGAAGGCCTTTCGCGCGTCGAGCCCATCAAAACGGCGGCCGAGGAGGCGCTCAAGGGAACCCCGTTGGAGGATGCGAAGGTCTATCTCACGGGAACCGCGGCCATCACGAAAGACATCGTGGACGGCTCCAAATGGGATCTGTTGATCGCGGGGGTCGCTGCGATTTGCCTCATTTTCATCATCATGCTGATCATGACGCGAAGTTTCATTGCCGCGCTGGTGATCGTCGGTACGGTGTTGTTGTCGATGGGCGCGTCCTACGGGCTATCCGTCCTCGTTTGGCAGTACCTTCTCGGCCTGCAATTGCACTGGACCGTGCTGTCGACATCCGTGATCGTCCTTTTGGCGGTCGGCTCCGACTACAACTTGCTGCTTGTTTCCCGGATGAAGGAGGAATTGGCCGCCGGTATCAACACCGGCATCATCCGGGCGATGGCCGGCACCGGCAAGGTTGTGACGAACGCTGGTCTGGTGTTTGCCTTCACCATGGCTTCGATGGGGGTCAGCGACCTGCGCAGCGTCGCCCAGACAGGTACAACAATCGGGTTGGGTTTGCTGTTCGACACCCTGGTGGTGCGCGCATTCATGACTCCGTCGGTGGCCGCTTTGCTGGGACGCTGGTTCTGGTGGCCACAACGCGTGCGCCCCCGACCTGCCAGCTCAATGCTTCGGCCGATGGGACCCCGTCCGGTCGTGCGCTCGTTGTTGCTCAAACAGCCGTTGTAACCGGCGGACTTCACTTTCAGCACAGGGACAGCGACCGTGGGGAACATCGTGACAGACGACAACAGGGACGGCATTCGCCGCTGCGCCGAAGTTTATGGCGCGGTTGACACTGTGAGCACCCCGCTCCGGCTGCGTGCCACTATCGCCCCGCTGTCGAGGATCACATGAGTACCGAGCACGCTCGAGCCCCTTTCTTCGCCCGCAGCATCCGCAGGCTTTCGGTCCTCATCGTGCTGGCGTGGGTGGCGCTTACGCTGCTGGTGACCTTTTGCGTTCCCTGGCTGGAGACGGTCGGCCGCGAACATTCCGTGCCGTTGGCCCCTCAGGACGCACCGGCGGTGCAGGCCATGCAGCGCATGGGCAAGGATTTCAAAGAATCCGATTCGGACAGTATTGCGATGATCGTGCTGGAGGGGCAGCAGCGCCTCGGGGACGACGCCCACAACTACTACGACCGATTGGTTCGTGCACTAAAGGCCGACCCGAAGCACGTCGAGCACGTACAGGATCTGTGGGGAGACCGGCTGACGGCGGCGGGTGCGCAAAGTGACGACGGCAAGGCCGTCTATGTGCAAGTGAACCTGGCCGGCAACCAGGGCACCACCCTCGGACAGGACTCCATTGCCGCGGTTCGCAATATCATCGCGCGGACGCCCCCGCCCCCGGGAGTCAAGGTTTATGTCACCGGTCCGTCGGCGCTGTTGTCGGACATGCAACAGGCCGGTGACCGATCCATCTTGAAGATGACCGCGGTGGGCGCGCTGATCATCTTTGTGGTGCTGCTTTTCGTCTATCGATCGATCTTCACCGTCATTCTGTTGTTGGTCACGGTGGGCATCGAGGTGCTTGCGGCCCGGGGAATCGTTGCGTTTCTCGGTGACCACAGTCTCGTGGCGCTCTCCACTTTCGCCGTCAACCTGCTGGTCGCGCTCGCCATGGCGGCCGGAACCGACTACGCGATTTTCTTCTTCGGCAGGTATCAGGAGGCACGCCAAGCCGGCGAGGACCGGGAGACGGCCTTCTACACCACCTACCGCGGCGTCGCTCCCGTGGTTCTGGGTTCGGGCCTGACGATCGCCGGGGCAATGTTGTGCCTGGGCTTCACCCGCATGCCCATCTTTCAGACCATGGGCATGCCGTGCGCCGTGGGCATGCTCGTGGCGGTCCTGATCGCACTCACACTGGTCCCCGCGGTTCTCACGATTGGAAGCGGCTTCGGGTTGTTCGACCCCAAGCGGGTTCTCGCGTTCGGTCGATGGCGGCGGATCGGCACGGCGATCGTCCGCTGGCCCGTGCCGATTCTCGCGGCGACGATAGCCGTCGCCGTGGTTGGGCTGGTGACACTGCCCGGGTACCAGACGAGCTACAACAACCGGTTCTACATGCCCAACGACATCCCCGCCAACGTCGGGTACGCGGCTGCCGATCGCCATTTCTCTCAGGCGCGAATGATGCCCGAGATCGTGATGATCGAGTCGGATCACGATATGCGGAATCCCGCGGATTTTCTGGTGCTGCACAGGTTGGCTAAAGCGATATTCAAAATTCCGGGCATCTCTCGCGTGCAGGGCATAACCCGTCCGGAGGGCACCCCGATTCAGCACACTTCGATACCTTTCTTACTGCAAATGCAATATTCGGTCATGCAGCAAGATATGCAATATATGAAAGCTCGCACGCAAGACATGCTCCATCAGGCGGACGTACTGAGTTATCAAATCTCGACAATGAAGCGCATGTACGAACTACAAAAGCGTATGACAGCTATCACGCACGAATCGATTGCCAAAACAAAAGAAATGCGTGACGTCGTATCCGATCTCAGAGACCGCTTCTCCGATTTTGAGGATTTTTTCCGTCCGCTCCGAAGTTATTTCTACTGGGAACGACACTGCTACGATATCCCCGTATGCTGGGCTCTCAGGAACATATTTGAGGAACTCGACGGTATTGACACACTGAGCGATAAGCTTGATGAGCTTATCGTTGATCTGAACAAGATGGACGCCCTGCTTCCGAAGCTCCTCGAAATTTTCCCGCCCTCGATCGAAATCGCTGAGGACGCGCGAAACATGCTGCTGACCAGTTACAGCACCATGAACGGGACTCTTGGCCAGATGAACAACCAGAAAGAGAACGCCACCGCAATGGGCGCGACGTTCGACGCCGCCAGGGACGACGACTCCTTCTATCTGCCGCCCGACATCTTCAAGAACGAAGACTTCAAGCGCGCGATGAGCCAGTTCTTGTCCCCGGACGGAAAAGCGGCGCGATTCATCATTTCCCATAAGGGCGACCCGGCGTCACCCGAGGGCCTCAGCCGTATCGACAAGATACGGATGGCGGCCGAGGAGGCACTCAAGACGACCCCCCTAGAGCCGTCGAAAATCTATATCGCCGGCACCGCGTCAACGTTCAAGGACTTCCGCGACGGCTCTACCTACGATCTGTTTATCGCAGGAGTTGGTGCACTCTGCCTCATCTTCATCATCATGCTGATCATTACGCGAAGTTTCGTGGCCTCACTGGTAATTGTCGGCACGGTGGCGCTTTCGCTCGGTTCGTCGTTCGGGCTGTCCGTACTGATCTGGCAATATATTCTGGGTATCCAGTTGTACTGGATGGTCCTCCCCATGTCCGTGATCGTGCTTTTGGCAGTGGGATCCGACTATAATCTGCTGCTGGTGTCCCGGATGAAAGAGGAAATGGCCGGCGGCATAAACACCGGCATCATCCGGGCGATGGGCGGTACCGGTAAGGTCGTGACGAATGCGGGCCTGGTGTTCGCATTCACGATGGCCTCGATGGCGGCTAGCGACTTGCGGATTATCGGCCAGGTCGGTACCACTATCGGTTTGGGCCTGTTGTTCGACACTTTGATCGTGCGCTCCTTCATGACGCCGTCTATCGCCTCACTTCTCGGGCGGTGGTTCTGGTGGCCGCAAATCGTCCGTCCGCGCCCAGCGAGTCAAATGCTTCGCCCGGAGGGCCCCCGGTCGCTGGTGCGGTCCATGCTGCTGCACCGAGAGTTCGCCGACGATGCGCCTACGACAGAGATCCCGGGGCGATCGGTCTAGTTGGTTTTCGCCGTCCACCGAATGTCCCACGCGGCAAAGCAACCGCTCCCGCGGGCAGACGCATACGGCAATGTGCTGATTCACCCACGACCGCACATGCCATACGACGTACCGCCGACAGTGTCACGTACTACCCGAACGGTCAACAAGGGAGCATTCCACATGAAATACTCGCTATTGTGAGCCCATTGGCGATTGAGGTTGTCGGCCTCACAAAGACATTCGGGCAAAACACGCCTGCGCTGCGCGGCGTCGACTTCTCCGTTGCGGCCGGAACGGTATGCGGCCTGCTCGGCCACAACGGCGCCGGGAAGACGACCACCATCAACATCCTTTCTACGCTGATCCGGCCGAGTTCGGGGCATGCCACCATCGCCGGCTACGACATAATCCGTCAGTCCGCGCAAGTCCGTGCCAGCATCGGGATGGCCGGTCAGTCGACCGCGTTGGACCCCCTGCTCACCGGCAAAGAAAACCTGGTGTTGTTCGGGAGGCTGCGCGGTCTGCGCCGTCAGCAAGCCAAAGCTCGCGCCGACGAGTTGATCGATCAGTTCGACCTCGTTGCCGCCGCCGATCGGCGGGTTTCCACATATTCCGGAGGCATGTGGCGCCGCGTCCACCTCGCCAGTGCGCTGATGGTGCCCCCTAAAGTGCTCATCCTCGATGAACCGACAACCGGACTGGACCCACGCAGCCGCCGCGCAGTGTGGTCGCTAGTGAGCTCGCTGGCCCTCGAGGGCATGACCGTGCTGCTTACCACGCAGTACCTAGAAGAGGCCGATGTCCTCAGCGATTCAATCGTTGTCATCGACCACGGACAGGTCGTGGCCAGCGGCACCGCCGAAACCCTCAAGCGCAGGGCCGGTGGCAGCTATTGTCAGGTCACCCCAGCCAATCCAGCCGACCTGTCCCAGGTCGCGTCGGCACTAGCTGGGCTCGACGGGATTGACGTCGACGCCGAAGCGAACTCGGTCTCGCTGTACGCCCCGGATGGAGTCGCCACGTTGGCTGAAGTTTTTCGCCGCGTCGACGCGCTGGGCATCGAGCTCGCCGACATCTCGCTACGCAAGCCCTCACTGGACGAAGCCTTCCTGCACCTCACCGAACGGTCCGTGGCTCAGTCATGAGCGCCTTGGCCGCCCTTACCGAACGTTCGCTGATGGCATCGGCGCGCGACGGCGGGTTGGTGTTCGAGATACTCTCCCCCATCGCGTACCTGGCCGGCTTCACGGCGGCGCTGCACGGTCTGGTCGAAACGCAACGCATGGCTTACTCACAATATTTGGTGCCTGGGGTCGTCGCTCAGTCGGTGATCTTCGTCGCGTTGCTCACCGCCGATCGCGCGGCACGCGACCGCCTGACCTCGCTCGGTGAGCGTATGGCGACTCTGCCGATCGCCGCGGTAGTTCCCGTGAGCGCGCGCATGGTCGCCACCTTGATGCGGGCCGCGCTCGCGCTCACAGTCGCGATGGTCGCCGGCTACGCGTTCGGCTTCCGGATAACGGGTGGCGCAGGATATGCGTTGGTCTTTGTGCTCATTGCGTTGCTTTTGTGCCTCGCAGTAGCCCTGGGGGCCGATGCGATGGGCTCGAGTGCCAGGAGTATCCAGGGCGCCACCCAGCTGTTGTTCGTCCCACAGCTCATGCTGTTTATGCTGTCCACCGGAATTGCCCCCGAGCAGACCTTCCCCGAATGGTTGCGTCCATTCGTCCGAAACCAGCCCGTTTCGCAGATCGCCGAGACGCTCCGCAACCTTTCCACAGGCCAGGTCGCGGTCGCAAACTTGGCAATCAGCCTCGCCTGGTGTGTGGGGATGGTATTTGTCTTCGGCGCGATTACGCTCCGGATGCAGAGGCGGACCTAGTGACAATGCTGCCGGGGACCCAAGGCTCGATGCTCTCCCAGAGCTGGGTGCAAGCCGGTCGACTCCTGATCCGGTGGCAGCGGGACCGGGCGGTGCTAATGGGTTCGCTAGTCCTGCCGATCTGCCTTCTTGTCACCTACAAGGTGGTGCTTGGTGAGCGAGTACATCAGGTTACCGGCGTCGAGAGCATCTACGGCCTCGTACCGGTGAGCGCGGTGCTGTCTGCGCTGTTCGGCGCTTTCAGCACCTCAGTCGGCATTCAGCTCGAGCGCGAATCGGGGCTGCTCAGCCGCATGTGGGTGCTACCGATACACCGGGTAAGTGCGCTCGCTGGACGGCTCACAGCCGAGGCCGCTCGGGCACTCCTAGGAACGGTTCTGATCACCGCGCTCGGAGTCACACTGGGCCTGCGCTTCGCGCACGGCTGGACAACAGTACTGCTCTACATCTTAATACCGCCGATTGTGGTCATCGGATTCACGGCGCTGGTGATGGCGCTAGCGATCCGTGCGAACGGTCGCACCGTCATGACTTGGCTGGCGGCGGGTACGGTCTCGCTCGCATTCCTCAATCCCGGCACGACCCCGATCGAGCTGTTCCCGGAGTGGCTTCGTCCACTAGTTCGCATCCAACCGATGTCGCCACCAATAGAGGTGATGTGGGGACTTGC
Source organism: Mycobacterium sp. E2238 (assembly GCF_001672665.1). Classification (NCBI taxonomy): domain Bacteria; kingdom Bacillati; phylum Actinomycetota; class Actinomycetes; order Mycobacteriales; family Mycobacteriaceae; genus Mycobacterium; species Mycobacterium sp. E2238. The sequence goes on from NZ_LZKF01000069.1 coordinate 12,320, forward strand.
CCATGGCGGGCCCCTCCTCCGGCCTCTCGAGATGACTCTCCTCTGGGCGATCGTGCTGTTAGCGGTGTTCATCCCGATGGCCCTGCGCGGCTATCGTTTCGCGGCCGAAGCTAACGCGTGAGACTTATCGCCATCGCGATGCACCACGGCACCCGGGTGCTCGACGCCGCACACCCCACGAGGTTTCCGTCGTGAACGAAGGGATGACGGCGAACTCACCCAAAGTCAGCATCGTAACGACCACCCATAACCAAGAGGCTTACGTCCGGGAGGCATTCGATAGCTTTGTCGCCCAGCGGACCGAGTTCGCGATGGAGATCATCGTTGCCGATGACGCCTCTACTGACGGCACCCCGGGGATCATCCAGGAGTACGCCCGGCGCTACCCGGAATTGTTCCGGCCGATCTTCAGACCCGAGAACCTGGGCCTCAACAAGAACCTGGTGGGTGCCCTGTCGCTGGCTCGGGGCGAGTACATCGCGCTGTGCGAGGGAGACGACTTCTGGATCGATCCGCATAAGCTGAGCAAACAAATCACGTTCCTCGACGAACACCCGGAGACGGCGGTGTGCTTCCACCCGGTACGGGTGATGTGGGATGACGGCTCCGCAGGAGACTCAAAGTTCCCTCCGGTCTACTTGCGCGGCAACTTGACCATCGACGCCCTGCTTTTGATGAACTTCATCCAGACGAATTCCGTCGTCTACCGCCGCCTCGAGCGCTACGACGACATCCCGCCCGACATCATGCCTCTCGACTGGTACTTGCACGTCAGGCACGCGGTTCACGGCGAGATCGCTATGTTGCCACAGCCCATGGCCGTCTACCGCCGCCATTCTGAAGGCATGTGGCACAACCAGGTCGTAGACCCTCCCAAGTTTTGGCTGACACACGGCCCCGGTCATGCAGCTACGTTCGATGCCATGTTTGACCTATTTCCGGGCGACCCCGCACGCCAGGAGCTCATCGCCGTGATGGCCGACTGGATCCTGCACCAGATCGCGAAAGTCCCGGGTCCGGAAGGTCGCGCCGCGCTCGAGAACACCATCGCACAGCACCCCCGGTTCGCAATGTTGGCACTGCAACACCGCTGGGCGAAGCCCACGCGCCGACTAAACGTTTTGAGACGAAGGCTGCTTGCCGTCGCGCCCAACCGAAGGGGGCTGGTCGACGTTTGGCCATCCGCCCCTAGAAGCCGAGCGCGAACCACCAGAAGTAAATGGAGTTCCGCGCGGCACGGCGGCAGAGAATGCTAGGGGGAAGTTGGTGACTTCGGCTCCGACCGTCTCAGTGATAACGATCTCCTTCCACGATTTTGCTGGGCTCAAGCGGACGGTCGACAGTGTGCGCGCCCAACGCTACGGCGGTCACATTGAGCACATCGTGATCGACGGCGGGTCCGGCGACGATGTGGTGGCGTATCTGTCGAAGAGTGAGCCGGGGTTTGCGTACTGGCAGTCCGAGCCCGACGGCGGAAGATACGACGCGATGAACCAGGGTATCGCCCATGCGTCCGGCGATCTGTTGTGGTTCATGCATTCCGGAGATCGTTTCTCCGATCCGGATGCCGTGGCTGAGGCTATGAAGGCGATCTCGGGTCATGGACCGGCACGCGAAATCTGGGGCTTCGGCATGGATAACCTAATCGGTCTCGGGCGCGTGCGTGGGCCGATCCCCTTCAGCATCCGCAAGTTTCTCGCCGGGTGGCAGGTGGTCCCGCACCAGGCATCATTTTTCGGGTCCTCGCTGGTGGAAAAATTGGGCGGCTACGACCTCGATTTCGGAGTCGCCGCCGACCAGGAATTCATTTTGCGTGCCGCTTTGTTGCGGGATCCCATCACGGTACGACGCGTATTATGCGACTTTGACACGACTGGAATTGGCACCAACCGCCACCCGAGCGAAGTCTTTCATGATCTGCGCCGCATGTGGGACACACACGCGCACTACCCGCTGGGCGGACGGAAGGTTTCGCGTGCGTACCTGCGCACCTGGGAATATTACCTCCGCTTCTTAGAATTCGTGTTCGCGAAGATATCGAAAGCGCCGGCACAGCAGAACTTGGTCGAGTAACCACCCGTACTAGTCATCTTTACGGAAGAAGATGCCGTCCGCCTGCAGCATTCGGCCATCGCGAGGATCGGTGAAACCGGGCACCAGCCCCGTCAATGTGAAGCCGAATGAGTACACTAGGTCCAGCGCTTCGCGAATGAGCATGGCACCTTCGTAAAGGGGCAATAAAGACAATTCGAGTTGCATACCGACGCAACGGTCACTCACCGTTTGTTGAGCGCCCGCGATCACGTGCTTCTCGAATCCTTGGACGTCGATCTTCAGGAATACTTTATCCGCTGGCAGCAGCAATTCATTCGCGACCGAGTCAAGCCGGTGCATAGGAACCTCCTCCGTCCCGACGTAATTGGCCGGTGGAAAGGCGTCTCGATGGGTCTTCATCATGGGCAAGACAGAACTGCTTGCGCCGGCATTGCCAGCGACATTTATCGAGATTGTACCGTCGACGTCACCTAAGGCACATCGCAGACAATCCCAAAGTGGATCCTTCGATGCGTTGCGTTCCAGCAACGCGAACGGTCCCGATAGCGGCTCGAACGAGACGATGCGGCCAGTGTAGGCCGCCATCCGGAGCTCCGTAGCGTATTGGCCGGAATTGGCTCCGACATCAAATACCACACTTACTCCGTGCGACTCGAGTTGCTTTACGAACTGACGCTTCGCGCCCGTTTCAGAATATGGGCGCGATAGTTCGAATATGGTGCTACGTGCAATCAAACTCCCGCGGCGGAACAAATCCACGGCGACACATTAACATGCGAACTCGCACCGAGCAGTAGTTGGCCCAACGTTGTCGTCGCTTCTGCTTCGTCTGGCCCGCACGGGCGCTTTCTGGCGTAGGGCCTATTTTCCGCCGCTCTAGGGAACCTCGATGACGATTGAGTCCAGGCCGGCACGGATCACTGCGGCAGGAAAGGCCGCGCGCGCCGCGCTCGTGATCGCGTCGAGTTGCGGGAAACCCGCAAGTCCAGACCCGAAGAGTCGCAGGTCGTCGATCACGATCGTAGTGCCTCCGGGGGTTACGTCAGCCAAACGTCGGAGTGTTGACTCCGCTGGTTCCATCTCCTCACCCGTGGCCGTGCCCTCTCCGGAAAAGTGGCCGTCAAGGAACACGAGAGGTGGGCTCGAACAGTTCGCCACGACCTTCGGGATCTCGATCAGCGAGTCGCCATGGATGAGGCTGACGTTGGGGTACTTCGCAAAGCGTCGTTTGGCTGCGGCGTAAAGGCCGTCATGCAACTCAACTGAGATCACTTGATCCGCGTGCGGCATCAGGAATGCGGTCGTCTCACCCTTATAAGTTCCGGCCTCGACGAAGATGCGGTGCCCGCGCGACTTCAATGTATTGAGTAGATGGCGTTGCTTCCCGATCGCGGGCGGAGAAACCAGATTCTCGCCATGGAACCAGCCGTATGCAGCCGCTAGACGTGTGGGCTCAAGGGATTTCTTATTGCGGCCCGCGTTTAACACGGCTTCGACCAGGTTGCGGGTGATCCTCGACATATCGTGACAGTAACCGGCCAGGCGTGGCAGTTCCAGCGAAGCCCTTCACCGTGCCGGATCGGCGGCACGACTACCGCCTACTAGTGCCGTATCGCCCTCCTCCCCCGGGGTTGCCCACGTTACTCTGACATGCTTGGCATCCCTTCACGCGTCGCCGTACAACTGTCGCCAAGCTCGAATCATCTTCTCGCCGCGCCAGCGTTCGCGCGATACCACGCCACCGTTGCCTCGATGCCGTCCCGCAGAGCGATTCGGGGTCGCCATCCCGCCTCGCGCAACACTGAAATGTCCAAAAGTTTTCGCGGTGTTCCATCGGGTTTTGTTGCGTCCCAGCGCGTTTCACCGGTGTATCCCACAGTCGCGGCGACCATCTCGGCGATCTCGCGGATGGTGTGGTCGACGCCCGTGCCGACGTTGACGTGATTCGGCCCGTCGAAGTGTTCGAGAAGGTATAGACACGCGCTCGCCAGATCGTCGACGTGCAGTAGCTCACGTCGGGGAGTTCCGGTGCCCCAATTCGTCACCTCGCCAGCACCGCTGGCTTTTGCCTCCTCGTAGCGTCGGATGAGCGCCGGCAACAGATGCGAGCCTGAAGGTGAAAAGTTGTCGCCAGGTCCGTAGAGGTTGGTCGGCATCGCAGAGATCCATGCCAAACCATACTGGCGCCGGACCGCCTGGACCTGAACGATGCCTGCAATCTTGGCGATTGCGTAGGCGTCGTTAGTGGGTTCCAGGGGTCCGGTAAGCAGCGCGCTCTCCTGGATGGGCTGCGGCGCAAGTTTCGGGTATATGCAAGAGGAGCCGAGGAACAGCAGTCGCGGCACTCGCGCGGCCACGGCAGCGTCGAGCAGGTTGACCTGGATCTGCAGGTTTTCGGACAGAAAGTCCGCCGGGTAGGTGTTGTTCGCCATAATGCCGCCGACACGCGCCGCAGCATCGATGACGACCCGCGGTCTTGTCTGCAGAATGAAATCAAAGGTCGCGGCGCGATCCCTCAGATCAAGGTCGTTGCGTGACTGCACAAGGAGATTGGTGAATCCTTCGGCCTGGAATCTGCGTTGCAGGGCGGACCCGACCAGCCCTCGGTGCCCGGCGATATAGATTGGCAATGCGCGATCAAGGCTCCGGATCGAAGCGTCCATTTTCTGCTCAGCTCCAACCGGGCAGGGTCGGCTTGTCAATCCACGGCTTGCCGCCGCACTCCAACGCGGCGATGTCCGCGTCGACCATGATTCGCGCCAGCTCGCCGGTGTGTACAGAGGCCTTCCACCCCAACGATTCAGCGGCCTTTGTCGCATCGCCTACCAGCGAATCCACTTCTGCAGGGCGCAGATACCGGTCGTCGAACTTCACATGTTCCTGCCAGTCGAGCCCGGCATGATCGAACGCGGTTTGAGCGAATTCGCGCACGGTGTAGCCGCGCCCTGTGGCCAGAACGTAATCTTCTGGTTCAGGGGCCTGCAGCATCCGCCACATGCCCTCGACATACTCCGGTGCATAACCCCAGTCACGGATGGCATCAAGGTTGCCCATGAAGACGTTTGACTGGGCGCCGGCCTTGATACGCGCCACCGCTCGCGTGATTTTTCGGGTCACGAATGTTTCGCCGCGCCTGGGCGATTCGTGGTTGAACAAGATGCCGTTGACCGCGAACAGCCCATAGGCTTCGCGATAGTTGCGCGTCGCCCAGTAGGAGTAGACCTTTGCCGCGCCGTACGGTGACCGCGGATAAAACGGTGTCTGCTCGTTCTGCGGCGGCGGTGACGCGCCGAACATCTCCGAGGAGGAGGCTTGATAGAAGCGGCACTGCACCCGGGAAAGTCGAACGGCTTCGAGCAGCCGGATCGACCCCATCCCCGTGGTGTCGCCGGTATGAACGGGTTCGTCGAAACTCACTCGCACATGCGACTGCGCCGCAAGGTTGTACACCTCATCGGGATCGATGGTGCTCAGCAAAGTCACCAAACGAGTGCCGTCGGTGAGATCACCGTAGTGCAGAAACAGTCGCGCATCCGGTTGGTGCGGATCGATATAGAGATGGTCGATCCGTGATGTGTTGAACGTCGACGCTCGACGGATGAGCCCGTGAACCTCATAGCCCTTGCTCAAGAGCAGCTGGGCGAGATACGAGCCGTCCTGTCCGGTGATTCCGGTTATGAGCGCTCTTCTCACCGCAGGCCCGCTGCGGTCGGTAGATGCGTGCTACCCAACGTCTGGCATAAGATCATAGCGGCCAGCTCACTCCTCATTGCACTACACCGGCGGGGTGGCGTCGATCAATAGTAGATGCACGGTCAAGCACGTATTGAGCGACGGCTCTACCAGGTCGCCTCGGGTACACCGTCATCGCTCCAGGCTGCTTTCGACGAAACGAATGCTACCCGGCTCAATTTCCTTGAATTTGAGGGTCCTGTGCGCGAAACTCAATTCGCTGACCTCGCGCATGCTCACTGCGCCAGATGTTGAACCACGCTGAAGGGTTGCTCCGGATCGTGCTTGGGCCTGTATGTGGGCGGACGATGCGTCCCTGCTCTCGCGACCATTTCATGCTGAACCGAGGAGAACGCAGATGAATCGATCTACCTGGGTCCGGCGCGGCCCGGTAACCGCAATCCGAGAGCGGCTCTCCGTGGTTATAGGCCAGTCAGAACGCACCTTCCTCCTTGGTGCCATCCTGCTCGTCACTGCGTTTTCGGCGGTGGTTGGATATGTGCTCTCGCAGTGCTACTCGGTCGACATCGTCACTTCACTCTTATCCGTCCCCGAGGACTGCTTCGGCAATTGGGGCACCACAACCGGACGGCACTGCTTCGGCGACTACGCGATGGTCGTAGGAGCAGGGCTGAGGCCCAATCCCTGGGAGCCCTATGCAATGTTCCCGCCACACGCGCCCTTCCTCCCGGCGGGGCCGCCGGCTGGCATGCTGCCGCATCTCTTGTTCGGGTTTCCCGCGAAGTTGCTGGGTGTACCACGGCTTGGACTGATCGGTTATTTGCTCGCACTAACGGCCGCGGTTCTTTCTCCTGCGGTCTGGGCCGCCCGGGGAGCGTGTGGCTTGGAGCGGGTGGTGGTGTTCGTGGCGTTAAGCACCGCAGCTATCCCGGTGTGGGCTGTGATCGATCGCGCTAACTCGGCGGGTTTCTTAGTACCGATCGCGCTGGTTTTCTTGGTGGCGTTATGCCGACAGCGGTGGGGCCTCGTTGCGATAATGGTGGTCCTGGCAGCAGTGGTGAAACCGCAATTTGCCGCACTGGTGGTGGCCTTATTCGCGGCCCGGCAGTGGCGTGTCAGCGGTCTCGCCATCGCCGGGGTCGCGGTCTCCCAGTTCGGCGCCTATCTATTGTGGCCGCGTGACTTTCCGGGGACGATCGCCCAGTCGATTCATAACGTCATCACGGGCAGCGGCTTGTACCTCACGGATATGCGAAACGTGGCTTTTGGCAGGGCGCTCACGCTGCTGCCGGATTACGCCCAACTTGCGCAGACGGGCAAGATGTCGAGCAGCTACCTCGCTGCGCCGCGAGCGTATTTCGGGTACGTAGTTGTGCTCCTTGTCGTTGTCGCCGTAGTGGCGTTGGGACGGCGCATCCCGCCTGTGATGGTGGGCATCGTTTTGTTGGCCACCTTGACCCTCGCTCCTCCCCTCGTCATCTTTTACTACCTAGTATTCGCATTGCCGATCGCTGCGCTCATTGTCCGAGACCCCGATGGGCCGGCCGGTGCGGGGATATTCGATAAACTCTCAGCCCAAGACGGTGGCCCGCGCCGAGCAGTCAGCATTTGGTTGAGCCTCGCAACGGCCCTCTCTATGGCCCTGATCCCGCTTGGCACTATTGGCCGCACTACTATCCCGGGTCAGGCGGCGGTCCGTTTGGTAGTGGACACTACGGCGTTTGTAACGCCGTTCCTATGGCTGATCGCCTGCACGGTGATCATTGTCTCCTACGCCCGCAGGCCGGCTCTCTCCCCCACCTGTGGCCCAGGGCCGGCTCAGGAGGAGTCCCCTGATACTGCCATCACCGTGTCCTCATCCATATCCGAGGAGACCCCCAAATCATCACCACAAGGAGCGACGTAATTGTCTGAATTTTGGTGCTACACAACGATCGGCTCAACCCGCCGACGGTCGTACTCGATGACGTCACACTCGAGTTAGGTGAATTTGCAGGACGCCTAACGTTGGTAAAACCTATGAGAACCGCAAAGCTGCGATCGGAGGCGGCGTGCCGGCTGTGAGCGTTGTTATACCTGTTTACCGTGCAGCACTGACGTTGCGTGAGTTGTACGGCCAGTTGAGCATCACGTTGCCGGAGATCACTCCAACGTTCGAGATCATCTTCGTAGAGGATTGCGGCGGGGACGAATCATGGTCCGTCATAACCGAGCTGGCCGCGGCGGACCAGCGTGTACGCGGCTATCGTATGAGCCGCAATTACGGCCAGCACAATGCGCTTCTGTGCGGCATCCGCGCCGCACGCTACGACGTCATAATCACGATGGACGACGACCTGCAGCATCCGGTCAGCGAGATTTCACTTCTTCTTGCGGCGCTTGACCCCGATGTCGATGTCGTGTATGGCGCTCCCCAGAGCGAGCATCACGGGTTACTGCGCGATTTTGCCTCCCGCCTGACGAAGATCGCGTTAGCCAGCGCCATGGGCGCCGAGTCGGCGCGCAACGTGAGCGCCTTCCGCGCATTCCGCACCCGCTTGCGGGACGGATTTTGCGACTATCGCAGTCCCACCGTCTCTATCGATGTACTGCTTACCTGGGCGACGTCCCGATTCACCACGATCAAGGTGCAGCATGCGCCACGTTCAGTCGGCGCCAGTGGCTATTCGGCCACCCGTCTCATTCGCTACGCCATTGACCTTATGACCGGCTTCAGCACGCTGCCTCTGCAGGTCTCCAGCATCATCGGGTTCGCCCTAGTGTTCTTTGGCGTCGCTATCCTTGCGGTGGTTGTCGCCAACTATCTGATCAATGGGAGCGCGGTGCCAGGGTTCGCATTCCTAGCCTCGATCATCGCGATCTTCTCCGGGGCGCAGCTTTTCGCACTTGGAATCATGGGCGAGTATCTGGCTCGGATGCACTTCCGCACTATGGACCGGCCGACCTATGTCGTGAGGGAGACCGTGGCATGCGACGGCACTCAGGATGGGCAGTGCTAACAGGATGAGTCGGGGCCTTAGCTCTTATCGTTGTCTCGCATGTCGGGCATGATCGAGCCGATCCTGGTGACCGGCGCTTCCGGCTTCGTCGGAAGGCATGTGACCGGTCTGCTTCGCTCCCGCGGCGCGCAGGTAGTGACGCATGCGCGGCGCGCCGGGCCGGAAATTGATTGGGTCGCCGACCTAGCAGATCCGGAGGCCTTCTTGGACCCGATGCGGTTCGATGTCGCCGCTGTTGTCCATTGCGCGGCGGCAATTCCCGCACGATCCGACAAGTTTGATCGCGACAACGCAATAGCCAGTGCAACGCTTGCTGCGTCCCTGTCCACAGCTGAATCGCTGAGGCGTATCGTCAATCTATCGAGTGTTGCTGTTTATCAGCCGCCAGCTACTGGTCGGTGGATAATCGGCGAGGACGCTCCTTCCGACGGAAACGGCGCGTATGCCGGCAGCAAGCGAGCCGCCGAACGCAGTCTTGATGCGGTCGGGCGCGACAATCCGGGCATCGCGATTACGCACCTGCGCGCCTCGTCGATCTACGGACCCGGAATGGTTCGCACGACCCTGCTTCCCGTGCTCGTTGCAAGGGCTTTGCGGAACGAGCCTTTGCTGCTGCGCGGACCGCGACCCTACTTTCAGAACTTCATCCACGTTGCCGATGTCGCGGAACTAGCGGTTGCACTGATCGAGGAGGACCGCATTCCCACTGTCGTGAACGCCTTTTCGGACGATACCTACGAGCTCGCCGCGCTCGCAGAGCTCATTCGCAGCAAGCTCGGCAGCTCTAGCAAAATTATTGATGAGAGCTACGCCGCAGGAAGGCCACTGCCAGTGTTCTTGAATCGGATCGCCAAGCGGCTACATCCGTCGTTCCGTAGCCTGGCAGACCATCTTGTCGACGCCTCATGACCCTGCGTGTGGCGGTCACCGGCGTCAGCGGCGACGCCGGGCGTGGTGCGGTCAGCGGCCTGCGCCGCAATCCACCCGGGGCCGAGCCAATCTGGATCCTTGGACTCGATGCCAGCGCACACGTGGTAACTGACGTGGACGAGTGCATGCAGCTTCCGCTTATAACCCAGTCCGGTTACCCGGATGCTTTGAGGACTGCGCTAACCCGACATCAGATAGAGGTCTTACTGCCGTGTATCGACGCGGAGATCGCGGTCCTGTCGGCCGCTCGTGGAATGCTCGCCCAGTCCGAGTGCAACGTAGTACTTGCGCCGCACGAATTGGTCGAAGCGGCCGAGGACAAGCTGCTGACTACACGATTTCTGTCGGCCCGCGGGATACGTGCACCAAACACGTGCGAGATAGGTGCGGCCGAGCAGCTAGCGTTGCCGATCGTGGCCAAGCCTCGCAGCGGCCACGGCAGCCAAGGCGTTAAGATCTTGTCCGGTCGCGCTGCACTGCGAGAATTCATCGTTGCGCCGCCGCGGAATTACTGCTTTCAGCAATATGTCGCGGGACCCGAGTTCACCGTTAGTTTCCTCTATGACTCGCAAGGCGTCATGCAGGATGCGGTCGCCATGGAACGCACGCTTGAGCAAGGCCGCACTGTCCGTGCCCGTGTCGTGGACAATCCTGACATGCGGCAATTCATTTCAACGTTCGGCGAGCGAGTTCCCGGCGTGGGGGCCGTCAACGCGCAGCTCCGATGGGACGACGAAGGACCGTCGGTGTTCGAGGTCAATGCACGGCTATCTGGATCGACCGAGATGCGCGTCGCGATTGGGTGCAACGATCCGCTCCGTCTAGCGCTGCATTTTGGGCGCGGCGACCCGATAACACGCGCCCGCCCACGAATCGCCACCGTCCACCGGCGCGGCAGCGACCTGCGGGTTGATCCATGCTGACCGCGGCAGCTGCGATCGCCGAATGCCAAGCCGTCATCTTCGACTGTGCAGGAACGCTTTTGCGCCTCGATCCGCCGTCCGAGGAGATCTTCCGGGATTCCGCGGCTGAATTGGGCCTCGACATCGCAATGGCCGATGTCGCGCGCGCCTACGAAATCGTCAATTTTGCCATCCAGATCAAGAGCAGCGAACTGACGACCAAAGCCAAAAGGGAGGAATTCTACGCCGGGTTCAACAGATCGCTGTGCGCAGCGCTGGGGATAGATCGGTCATACGATCGGCTGCATCCGTTGCTGCTGGCGCGATTCGCGACGAGGCGACACTGGATTGCTTACGACGACGCGGCCAGCGCCTTAACAGCGGTCGGAGCGCGCATCCCGGTCCATGCCCTAGCCAACTGGGATCGCCACCTCGACCACGTGCTGGTGCGCGCCGGACTACGTCGCTTGATCGTTGACGCCGCATCTTCAGAACAACTTGGCGCCGAGAAGCCGGCGCGGGCATGTTTTGAGGCCTTTCTCGAGCGCAATGCTCTCGACGCTTCCCGGGTGGTGTACGTGGGTAATGAGTACGTCGCAGACGTGGTTGGTGCGCGGAATGCTGGTTTGACGCCGATTTTGGTCGATCGCGGCAATCTTTTGCCATACGCTGACTGCCTGCGCGTCCAGAGCTTGCGGGAACTGACGGGGCCACTCGCGAACGTCTAGATGGGAGGATGAAGCCGATGGTTCAGGCGACAGGGTTCCATCGCGGCCAACGCGTCAGCGCTGCCGACATCGAAGACGCGCGCCAAATGTGTCCCGTGTGCCATTCATCCCTGCCTCGCCGCCCCGTATTCCGCGTGCAGCGTGACCCCGATATCGACATGCTGCAATGCACAGCATGTGGCGCGGCCTCCGCCTCGCATATGCCTAAACCCGAGGTCCTCGCGAACTACTATGCTGGATACTACTCGGGCGCGGCCCTGCGGCACACGCTAGATAAGCCGGAGCGCTTCGCTCGCCACGCGCTGCATGCGATGCCGGACCTTTATGGCTCTAAGTCGCTGCGCATCCTCGATTTCGGCGGCGGTGACGGCTCACTAGCGATAGCGATCGCGAAGTCGCTCCAATCCCGGGGAAATTCAGCATCGATCATCACTATTGATGTGGTCGACTACAGCGAGCCGCGACGTGTAGAGGACCCGCGTATCCGGATCACCGCGCATCAGAACCTGACAACAGTCGAAGGTGGGCACGGCCTAATCCTTGCCAGTGCAATTTTCGAGCACATACCTGACGCCCATACCGCGATTCGCCAGGTCATCGCGTGTGCAGGTAAGGGCGCCTATATGTATGCCCGTACTCCATTTGTATTACCACTTACACGCGTCATGCGCTCGCTCGACATCACCTATCCAGGACACGTCCACGACATGGGCAGCGTATTCTGGGACCAATTCATGGACACTTTCGGGATAAAGGGCAAGATGCTCTCGTCGCGACCGTCGATAGTGGAGACAACGTTCGCAAGCGCTCCCGTACGGACGTTTCTTGCGTATGTTCTCAAGGCGCCGGCCTTGTTGGAACAGGCCCTGGTCCGTCGCAACCGTCCGCCGCGATGGAATCTCGTCGGTGGATGGGAGGCGGTAATGCGATTCGAATGACCCGCATAGTCGGCGCGCAATGCATACGCATCGTTTATCGTTCTTTGGGTTCTGGCCTCCCAGACTGGTGGCCCTCATCAGATCATTCATGGTCGCGCGGTCGACGCGTTGTCGCTGATGGCCTGCGTCTCCTGAACCATTCGTATCCCCTGCGGCTGCCGACACCGTCGGATGGGGTTTCGACGAGGATTGCCTAATGACCATCCGCGTCCCGTTCAACAAACCCGCCGTCGTCGGATCGGAACTGACCTACGTCGGCCAGGCGATCGCAGGCGGGCATGCCAGCGGTGACGGGCCTTTCACCAGGCGCGCCCAGGCCATGCTGGAAGAACGCTTTGGCGCCAAGCGGGTCTTATTGACCACATCCGGCACTGCCGCGCTGGAAATGGCCGCGCTGCTCTGCGACCTGCAGCCGGGCGACGAGGTGATCGTCCCGTCTTACACTTTCGTCTCGACGGCCAACGCGTTCGTCCTGAGGGGCGCCCGGCCGGTGTTCGTAGATATCAGGTCCGATACGCTCAACATCGATGAGCGACTGATCGAGCAGGCGATCACACCGCGCACCCGCGCCATCTTCCCAATTCACTACGCGGGCGTCGCCTGCGAAATGGACGCGATCATGAGTATTGCCGAGAGCCATGGCCTGTTGGTGGTCGAGGATGCGGCCCAGGGTGTGCACGCCCGTTATAGGAACCGTTGGCTGGGCACGATTGGACACTTGGGCTGCTATAGCTTTCACGAAACCAAGAATCTTTCCTGCGGCGAGGGTGGTGCGCTGGTAATCAACGATCCATCCATGGAGCAGCGTGCCGAAATCCTGCGCGAAAAGGGTACTAACCGCAGCCAATTCCTTCGCGGCCAGACTGATAAGTATACCTGGGTTGACTTGGGCTCCTCTTTTCTCCCCTCGGACATGCTCGCCGCCTTCCTAGTGGGCCAGATAGAGAACGTAGAAAAGATAACCCGACGACGCGGCGAGATATTTGACCGTTACACGACGCTGCTGACCCCGCTGGTGGAAAGCGGCCTCATTCGAATCCCTGTTATACCGCCGCATTGTTCGCCTAATTACCATATGTTCTATCTGCTGACTGCCGGTATTGAGGAGCGCACGGAGCTAATCGCGCACCTGCGTGCTGCGGGCATCCTCGCCGTTTTTCATTATGTGCCGTTGCATACCTCTCCGTTTGCGAGATCACTGGGAATACCAGAAAAGGATTTACCGAGGACGGAAGAACTTAGCGCTCGATTGTTAAGACTGCCGATGTACTTTGACCTCACCGACCACGACGTGGAGGAGGTCGCGTGCGCCGTGCTGAACTTCTACCAAAAACGCCCAAGGATTAAGACCTTATGAGCAATGAATCTTCAATCGCACACATCATCGATGTCCGCGCGACGAAGAAGCGATGACATGGCCCAAGTGACCTCGGGAATTCGAGCGGTACTTTCGCATCCACTCGTGTATGAGGCGCTCCAGCGGATTATGGGCGCAAAACGTGGACGCGAGTGGATCGTCCGCGATCTCATCCGGCCGTTCCCGGGCATGCGCATTCTCGATCTTGGCTGCGGCCCGGCAGAAATCCTCGACTCCCTTCCAGAGGATGTGGCGTATACGGGGTATGACATGAGCACGGAATATATTGCGGCGGCTGAGGCAAAATTCGGCACGCGAGGGACTTTCCATTGCCGCCTGCTAGAACAGGCGGAAGCGGCGACCCTGGAACCGTTCGACCTCGTCATGGGCATAGGCGTGCTCCACCACCTCGATGACGGCACGGCGCGGCAATTCATGACGCTGGCGAAGGCTGCATTAAAACCGGGCGGACGGCTATTGACCCTCGACGCGTGTTACGCGCCGAAGCAAAATCCCATCGCACGCTTCATCATCAGCAAAGATCGGGGTCAGCACGTGCGCAATGAAGCAGGCTACCGCGCACTGGCGGAGGGAGTTTTCACGAGCATTGCTGGCGCAGTGAGACATTGGGGGTGGCCTCCCTACACACACTGGTCAATGGAGTGCAGCTTGTGAAGGCAGGCGCCAGCCGTAAAGCTGCAAGCCCAGTATGACAAGCCAATGATCTGTTACCCGCTGACGGCGCTCATTGCCTCGGGCATCCGACTCCCCGGGGGTAGCTGTGCTCCCACGAACGATGTTTCGGCCTAACCGCCAACGTGCCGTCACGATGACTGACGGCGTAGATGCGGCCACCTCCGTCGGCCCAGTAGCAAGGGGTAGCGTCGCACGGGTCGGCACGTCGACTGTATTGACGGTTATTTGCGTTTATGCGGTCTTCTGTCTCGCGGCCCGCACCCTGTCCCCGGATCGTTTTGCCATATTTGGGGTCTTCTGGGGTGCGCTCGGCGTGGTAACTGGCGCCGCCTACGGTCTTCTTCAAGAGACAACCCGCGAGGTCCGATTAGCGCGATATACAACGACCGTCGCGGCCCCCCGTACTCGTCCACTGCTGGCCGCTGCGATGATTGGTGTCGCTACAGCCGGTGTGATTGCGGGCAGTTCACCGCTATGGAGCCCACTGGTGTTCGGCGGGGCGAACTGGCTGTCAGTAGGCCTTCTCAGCCTCGGGTTGGCCGGGTTCGGGATGCAAGCGACCCTGATGGGCGCGCTGGCCGGCTACGACCGATGGACACATTATGGGGCGCTGATGTTGACTGACGCCGTCATCCGGTTAGCTGTCGCGGTAGGCGCGGTCGTAATGGGGTGGGGCCTAAGCGGGTTCTTATCCGCCACCACCGCCGGGGCAGGGGCCTGGCTTCTCATGTTGATGGTCTCGCCCACTACTCGCGTCGCAGCCCGACGCTCCACTCCCGGCGGGCTTGCCACATTCCTGAGCGGCGCCGCTCATTCAATCACCGCCGCGGGTGCCAGCGCGATACTGGTGATGGGCTTCCCCGTACTGCTTAAGGCGACCTCGAACCAATTGGGCGAGACGGGTGGGGTGATCATTCTCGCGGTCACCTTGACCCGAGCTCCGCTTTTGGTCCCTCTAAATGCAATGCAAGGCAACCTCATTGCTCATTTCGTCGACCGGCGGACCGAACGGCTTCACGCGTTGATCGCGCCGGCGTTGATCATCGGTGGGATCGGTGGGGTCGGGGTGCTGACCGGAGGAGTGATCGGCCCCTGGCTGCTGCGTGCCGGCTTCGGTCCGGATTACAACGCCAGCGGAGCGTTACTCGCCTGGTTCACGGCGGCGGCCGTAGTCATCGCCATACTGGCGCTCACCGGAACCGCCGTGGTCGCGGCTTCACTCCACCGCGCCTACGCCCTGGGATGGGTCGGCGCGACGGTGGCGTCGACGTTGTTGCTATTGCTGCAGTTGCCGCTGGAGACGCGCACCGTGATCGCGCTGCTATGTGGTCCGTTGGTAGGAATCGCCATCCATTTGGTCGCGCTGGCGCGAGCACCCAGGCCTGGGACCACTGCTTCCCCCTCTACCGCGGCTGACCCTGCGTAAACGGTTTCCGATCACCGCGACTGGTTAAAAGCGTCGGGAATTGCGTCGATTACTTGCTTCAGAGCCGTACGGCCGAGCCGGGGGTACACGGGAACGTACATGGCGTTGTTCTTCACGCGCTCGGCGTTGGGACACTTCACTTCGTATTCCGGGTAGATTCCCAGGCCGCACACGAGCGAGAGGTTCGTCGTACCCGTATCGATTCCACGGCTTGCAAGAGCAGTCCGGAAACGCTCCGCATCGTGGGCGAACACCACGAACTGCCAGTACACGCTCCGTCCCCGATTGTCAGTTCGCGGACAGGGTTCGCCCAACTGCATCAAAGACCGACGGAGCTCCGCGGCATTCGAGATTCGCTTATTGTCTTCTCTTCCAACCTTCTCCAGCATCGCCAAGCCGACTTCAGCCTGAACCGAGGTGAATTGCTCGAAGTAGTCCGCCGGAAGCACGGTATCGGGCTTGAGGTTTTGTCGCGCTCCCGTGAGCGCTTGCGCCTTTTCCGGATTGAATTTTCCGACCAGCACCAGGATGGGTGCGACGGCCATCGTGAAGACGGGACGGCGCGTAGCGACGTTCGTGATGAGGGCATCCTTGATCTTCGCGCGAAGGCGCGCCGGTGGCGTCGGACGTAGGGAATCCTGCGCCTCCTCGAGACATTTAGCGAGCGCCGGATCATTCGTGACTGCCAGCCCGCCGCCGTAGGCGTCGAGAGTCTTGGTTTTCGAGCAGGAGTAGATGCCGACATTTCCGAACGTTCCGAGCTTCTTGCCGTTCCACGAGGCGTTCAGCGCGTGTGAGAAGTCCTCGACTACGAACAAATCGTGCTCGCGGCACACGGCCATGACTGCATCCACGTTGGGGGCCATTCCGAATAGGTAGGTAACCAGGACGGCGCGAGTATTGGGATTGATCACCTTCTTGAGTTCGTCAGGATCGAAGCAGAGCGTTTCGAGCTCGATATCGGCGAAAACCGGCTTGAGCCCGAGGCTGATCACGATGTCCATCATGGGCTTGATCGTGATAGGCGGCATGATGATCTCCGAACCCGGTTCGAAATTCTGCGCCTTCAAAGCGAAGTAGAGTGCCGTTCGTGCATACGGAAACGCGTGCGCGCTGCTCACGCCCATGTGGCGAGCGAAGGCACGTTCGAACCCCGCGACCTTGTCGTCCGCTTCACCCGCGGGCTTCCGAAACGAAGCGAAGTAGTTCCGTACGTCGAACCACACAGGGTGGTAGACGATGGTGCGCGGAATAGCCACGGAATCCTCAGTTTTCGAGTGGAGCGGTTTGGGCGATTCGAGACGCGTTCGCCATCGCGAGCAAGGCAACCGTCGTTGCGGGCACCGAAGAAAAAACGCTGCTGTCGACGACGTGGATTTGCTGCCACCCCTTCGGACGTCCAAGCAGGTCTGTGTGCATTTCGTCGCTGGGAGCCTTCATCATGGGAAGCGTACCGCCGAAGTGCCAGCCTATCGGTTTTAGTGGGTCGCCGTACATTAACGGGGTGACAGGGAAGACCCCAACCATTGACAGGAGCCGCGTGAGGCGCCGGGACCCTCTTTTCATGACGTCCGCAAAGTCCGTCGATGGCCGGGTCGTCACCGAAAGAACGCTTCGCATGCCCGCGGCTCCTGGGCTGAGGCGCAGCAGATAGGACCCTGCGAGGTCCGAATGAAAATTGCAGAGCGTGATGAGGAGTCGCCGGAGCACGAGCTTGCGGACGTGATCGAAAAGTCCGTCATTCGCTCGATAACCCAGCTTTGCCAAGATGAGCTCATTGGCCGGGCTGATCTGCGCATGAATCCAATTGTCTGAAATGGAAGGGTGTTTGAACTCGAAGAAAGCTCCCGAAAGGGTGTTCGCGATTGGCCACTCATACGCCGCGCCCCGAACGTTGACCATCGGGACAACGAAGCCTTGCGTCGTCTTCATTACCGCAGGACGGTTATAGAGTCGTTTCGACTCGAGCACGAGGCGCGTCGAGTTGAGCGCGCCGGCAGCCACGAATAGACGATTCACCACGACGCGTTCGGCGCCTGCGCTGGTCTCGCAGAAGACTTCTACTTCGTTGCCTCGCTCAGAAAATTCCATCACGGTGCGACCGGACCGGTAGTCGACTTCGCCGGCTCGAATCATCTTCTGCAGGTCTTGTTCGGCGGAGTAGATCGATCCGTAGACACATCCTGAGAGGCAGCGCCCGCAATAGACACACCCCGGACCGTCTGGACCGTCTTCGGCACGCACCGCGATGCGCGCTTGCCCGTAGGCCACATCCTTGCGGCCTTGGAAGAATCGCGAGTGGTCGAGTGTCCGCAGAAAAGATCGGATGATGGGGGACGCGGCGAGCGGCTGAGCGTCGTCTCGATAGAGAGGGAACTCGCGAGCCAGCGCGTCGTTCGTCGCGGAGAACGGCAAGCCTCGCAAGACGAGTTCGTAGTACGGATCGAGATCGCGCGCGCGAAAGGGCCACGCGCTCAGGTCACAAGGCGCGGCGGGCAGCATGGCAGCACCCCAAATCGTGCTGAAACCACCGCGTGCCATCGAGGGGCTCGGGCCGTCCTCGACCACGTCGAGCGGCGCGGTCGCTCGCGTGCCGGCGTACGGGTATTCGGACCCGAACGCGAGTCGCAGCACCTTCTTTTGCGAAATGGTGGGGTTGTGTGTGACCACGGCCAGGTCCTCGGCACTCCACTCCATCTTCCGCTGCGCGCCCATCCTGGTCACGACGGCTTGTCGGTCGGCGTCGAGCGTTTCTCCTACGTCGAGAATGATGGGACGAACGCCGCGCCGCACAAGCACCTTCGCGACGGCAATAGCTGTGTGTCCGGAACCGATAATTCCGACGGCAGTCATTGTGCGGCCTCTGCGGGTCCAGAGTCGAGGCGCTTAATATACCGCGCGGGAACGCCGCCAACCATGGTATTGGCCGGGACGTCTCGCGACACCACCGCTCCTGCCGCGACCACAGCGTTCTCGCCGATCGTGACTCCAGGCAGGATGATCGCGCCAATGCAAATCCACGCTCCATCTTCGATGATGACGGGCTTTGAGCTCAGCGGATAGGAGCGTTTTACAGGTGTGTCCGAAGGGCTGCCCATATGGGCGCTGATGATGCAACGATGAGAGATAGTGACGTGATTGCCAATTCTCACCAGTTCCGGATAATTCGTCTCGAGCTCGATGTCAAAACCCATGTAGACGTCGGTACCGATTCGAATGCCCATGAGCCGATAAAGGAAGATTCGTCCCGACGTAAAGGGGCATAGGTTTGCGAGCTTCACGCAGAAGAAGCGCCTAAAAAGCAACTTGAAAGCGAGCGATAGATTCATCGTCACAGCACCCTGCGCCTCCAGGCGACGCGGAGATGGCGCGACATGAACTCCGCCCCGACAAGGGACCACGCGTAGACGGGTCGACCGTAGCGCCGCTCGGCGATCTCGAACGGCAAGAGGTCGCTGATCGTGTACACGACCGGAAGCGGGAACCACGCCGCTTCTCGGCGACGCTTCCACGCGGCCAGCAGAATGCTGCCCATACCGTGTCCCACGCTGACGACTTTCACGCCCAAAACGCTGAGTTTCTGGCGGGAAACGGAGGAAAGCGGCCTTCCCGGGCAGAGCGCGGGCAGTCGCATGGCGAAAAAGTCGAACCAGGTGGTGCCTCCGCCGACTGAGGGTAGAAAACGCAGCCAAGAGACTCGGGCACCAAGAGAACCGGCAGCGATCCTCTGCTTGAAAATGCGCAGAAAGGCCTTGCCCCGCGCAACCTCTCCCTTCGCAGCCGCACTCCAATTTCCGAACGGCTCATGCTCGTCCAGCAGAGCGACGGCGTAATCTGGCATCGTTGTCCCCAGACGTAGCGCCAGAGCCCCTTTAGGCCGGGCGACGCGAACCCCCGTGCCATACCAGAGTTCTCGCGCGAACGTGTTTCTGTAGACCGGCACGGTTTTGTGCATGACGACGATGTTACGGACATTCCGTTGTCGCCTGCTGGAATACGCCGGAAGCAGCGGCGCTGGAACGCTCGACCTCGTCATGGGCCTCGGCGTGCTGCCCCATCTCGATGAAAGGACGGGTCGGCAACTGGCGAGATTCGCAAAGGTGGCGGTTGAGACCGGGCGGACGAACGCTCACAGTCGATCAGAGCTACACGCCAGGCAGAGCGCTATCAGACGCTTCGTCATCAGTAAAGATCGCGGCCAGCGTGTGGAAAGTGAAGCGGGCACAGCGCATTGGCACAGCGATATCTGCAACCATCGCTGGCTAATTGACGCATCAGGTGAGGATTCCCTACACACATGGGAGTGTGTGAAGGCAGGTGTCTTCCAATGACCGCTCGGGCGCGGGTTCGGCAGTCCGTCCGAAATGCCGCGTTACCAGCCAGAGGGTCCGGCGGCCGCTGCCCCCGAATTGAGCGACCGGAAGAATGTCACGGCCCTCCCGGCAGGGAGCACGAGCTGGTTGTCAAGCCGGTGACTTGGCTCACGTTCAAGTCACTCGGCGACCGAACCTTGGCATTTTTCACCGACGACTACGCAGGAATCGCGCATGCACTACATGCGCTTGCGGCAATATGGTCGGCGATCCGTCGAGCAGTGAAGGGGGCGTTTTGAAAATTTCGGTGATCGGATCCGGCTACGTCGGTCTCGTCACAGGCGCCTGCCTCGCGGACAGCGGCAACGACGTCGTCTGCGTCGATATCGACCAGGCCAAGATAGACCGGCTACTGGCGGGAGAGGTCCCAATTTACGAGCCCCGCCTGGCTGAGCTGATTCAAACGGATCGGGAGAACGGGCTTATCGACTTCACGACCGACGTGCGGCGCGGAGTCGAACACGGAGACGTGATCTTCATCGCCGTGCCAACGCCCATGGGCCAGAGCGGCGCTGCCGACCTCAGCCACGTCTATTCCGCGGCCAATGACATCGGGTGCTATCTGGACCGCTACAAGGTCGTTGTCAACAAGTCGACCGTTCCTGTCGGCACTGCCGACGAAGTCCGGGCGATCATTGGCAGGAAGACCAATCTCGAGTTCGATGTGGTGTCCAACCCCGAATTTTTAAAGCAGGGCAAAGCTGTCGCCGACTTCATGCAACCCGACCGCGTGGTGATCGGCGGCGACTCGAAGCGGGCCCTCGATACCATGCGAGAGCTCTACGAGCCTTTCCTGCGCACGTTTCATCCCCTGATTGTCATCGACATCAGGAGCGCCGAGATGGCGAAGTACGCCGCCAACTCGTTTCTCGCGACCAAGATTTCCTTCATCAACGAGATCTCGAACTTGTGTGAGAAAGCCGGTGCCGATATCTCGGCGGTCCGGGAGGCCATCGGGGCCGACAAGCGCATTGGCTATGAATTCCTATTTCCCGGGATCGGCTACGGCGGCTCTTGCTTGCCGAAAGACGTTCAGGCCCTTCTACATACCGGCGACGATCTGGGGTCGGATATGCGTCTGCTGCGTGCGGTTCAGCAGGTCAATAACGAGCAGAAGGCCGCCCTCGTATCCAAGATCGTCACCCGTTTTGGGAACGGGTCGCCCGCGCAGAATCTGCACGGCCTGCGCATCGCGCTCTGGGGACTCAGCTTCAAGCCACGGACCGACGACGTGCGAGAAGCCCCATCCCTAATCATCGCGAAGAGACTGGTCGAGCTCGGGGCACAAGTGCGGGCGTTTGATCCCGAAGGAGCCGCCAAGGCGAGAAAGGCGCTCGGGGAGTCGATCGAGTATGCCGGGAACATGTACGACGCGGTCGCGGGCGCCGACGCGTTGCTCTTGCTCACGGAGTGGAAACAGTTCCAGCGGCCGTCTTGGCAACGCGTCAAATCGGCGATGCGCGGACACGTTGTGTTCGATGGCCGAAACATCTACGACCCTGAGCGCATGCGGGACGAGGGTTTTGAGTACTACGGCATGGGTCGGATTTAGGGGAATCAGCACATGAGGTTCAGCGAACTGTCGTCGCTTTCGGTTGTCAACTTGTATGCCGGCGATCTGCCCGACATGCCGGAGTACCGCACCCGACGTCAAGTGGGACTATCCTTGAGCCAAGATGACGAGTGGCACATTCGCCACGATGTTTCAAAGCCGCTGCCGATACCCGAGAAATCCGTCGATACTTACCAGTCCGAAGATGTTTTCGAGCATGTAGAGTACGTTAAACTACCCGCCACAATTTCTGAGATATACAGAATCCTTAAGAAGGGAGGGCTCTTCAGGTTATCGCTTCCAGATTACCGGTGTGACGTTCTATACGATAGATCGGTTAAGGACCGAGCGGGCAACATCCTGTTTGACCCATCCGGAGGCGGGGAATACAAGCGCCGGCCTCCAATTTTTGGCAAGAAAAAAGTCGTGCGTGGCGGTCATGTTTGGTTCCCGAAATTTGAGACCGCTTCTCAACTCCTAAAAGATGCAAAATTTTCTTCCGTCGAGTTCCTTCACTACTATGATGAAAACGGAACTCCCCATACGAAACCCATCGACTACTCGAAAGGCTTCGTGAAGAGAACTCCGGATAATGACGAGAGGGTATCCCATCCCTTTAGGCCAATGTCCCTAGTGGTTGACTGCATCAAGTGATCAGCGAAGTGGATTGCGCCCCAGTCATCTTCATCATCTTCAACCGGCCGGACACCACCCGGCAAGTCTTCGAGAAAATCAGAGCCGCAAAGCCTAGGAAGCTTTTAGTGATCGCGGACGGGCCTCGCACGAACAGACCCGGGGAGGCCGAAAGGTGCGCGGAGACGCGCGCGATTATCGACGAAGTTGATTGGGACTGCGAAGTGCAGACCGACTTCTCGGAGACCAACCTGGGCTGCCGACTTCGCATCTCCTCAGGCATAACGTGGGCATTCGGACTGGTCGACAAAGCGATAATTCTCGAGGACGACTGCTTGCCGTCTGACTCATTCTTCCCCTACTGCGTTAACCTCCTCGATCGCTATGAGAGTGACGAGCGGGTCATGATGATCACCGGGCGCAATCACCTTTTCGGGCAGTCCGAGACGGCGGATAGCTACTACTTCTCAAGGTATCCGCACGTCTGGGGCTGGGCTACCTGGAGGCGAGCCTGGACGAAGTACGACCTCAACATGACACACTGGCCAGAGATAAGAGATAGAAGACTTTTCGACCAATACTTCCAGACGCCCGTCGAGCGTTATTACCGAGAGGCGACCCTGCAACATGTTTACGACGGGAAAATCAATACTTGGGCCTACCAGTGGTTCTACAGCATATGGGCCAACTCAGGCCTTTGCGCCCATCCTGCCCGAAACCTGGTACAGAATATTGGCTTCCATGCGGAGGCGACGCACACGACGTGGAATAGGGTTTATTCTTCGCAGGCTTCGCTGCGCGCCGAGGAGTTGAGCCTGCCCCTCACCCATCCAGCGACCCTCCTTGCGAATTCCGACAAGGACCATCTCGAGGCGAGGCTGCAGGCTGCACGATCGAGGGGACTCTTGTATGCCTTGAACAGATACGTCTCCGTGATGAAGGTCCTGGTCAAGAGAACCACCGGGCGAGGCGACTGGCCAGACCCCGGTTTGCTGGTCCGCGGTGGTGGCTGAACGCTCCCGCAGTGAGCCGCGGTTCAAACCAACAGCGAATGCCCATCCGCAAGTCGGAGGTGCAGACATAATGGCTCCGGCATCGCCTGATTACACGGCAACTGAAAGGTGGGATGTCGTGAAGTTCGCTCTGGCAAGCTACGGAACGCGCGGCGATGTCGAGCCCTCCACCGCGGTTGCGTGCGAACTGGTCCGCCGCGGACACGACGTGTGCATGGCCGTCCCGCCCAACCTGGTTCCACTGGTCGAGTCGGCCGGATTGACGGCCACTGCCTACGGGCCGGATCAGCAGGAGGGCTTTTGGGACACGGATTTCCTCGCCAAGTTATGGGACTTTCCCGAAGTTAGACGGCGGTGGCGGGAAGCCCAGGACATGCTGGTCCGGTCCTGGGCGGACATGAGCGCGACGCTGACATCGCTGTCGGAGGGTGCCGATCTCGTGTTCACCGGCCCGGGCTTTCCGGGGGTCGCGGCGGACGTGGCGGAGTATCTCAAGCTCCCGTTGGCCACGATGCACTATTTCCCGATGCGACCGAACGGCCAGCTCGCCCCGAACCTGCCGGCGCTGCTAGTCCGCTCCGCGATGGCCACGCTGGACTGGGTCCAGTGGCGGGTGACCAAGAAGGCCGAGGACGCGCAGCGCCGCGCATTCGGTCTGCCGAAGGCAAAAGGTCCCGCGCCGCAACGGATGACGGCCCGCGGCGCGTTGGAGATCCAGGCCTATGACAAAGTGTGCTTTCCCGGGCTGGCCGACGAATGGGCGAAGTGGAGCGGCCAGCGCCCCTTTGTCGGGACGCTGACCATGGAGCTGACCACGGATGTCGACGACGAAGTCGCATCGTGGGTCGCTGCGGGAACACCACCCATCTGCTTCGGCTTCGGCAG
>NZ_LZKF01000070.1:0-30581 GCF_001672665.1 Mycobacterium sp. E2238
CTGCAATGTGGAGAACGAGCGTTCGGCGCGGCTGCTCGAGCGTGCCGGTTTCGTGTTGGAGGGGCGGCTGGCCCGCCACGCCGTCTACCCCAACCTGGGGCCTGAGCCGCAGGACAGCCTGCTCTACGCCAGGATTCTGCGCTGAGCAGACTGTGCGTCCAGGGCGGGGTCACCGGCGTGTCGCCGCCCCGAACGCACACTCAAAGCCGTGAGCGCAAACTCGATCGGCTACCCGGCTTCGTCCAGCGCCCGGCGCGCGTAGGCCCGCACGTCGGCGTCGCTGTCCTTGAGCGCGACCCCGAGCGCGTCCCGCGCGGCCGGTTCGCCCGCCCAGCGGGTCAGGCTCAGCACGGCCGCCTTGCGCACGTCCAGGTGAGCGTCGGCGAGCGCCTCGGCCAGCGCCGGGACCGCAACGTCGGCCGGCGCGCCCGCCAGGGCGCGCGCGGCGCCCTCCCGCACCTGCCAGGCCGGTGCGCGTAAGGCCGTCGCCACGGCGGGGAAATCGTCGGCGCCGCAGCCTATTTCGCCCAGTGCGGCCAGCGCGGCGGCGCGCACCAACGGGTCCGGGTCGGCGATCAGCGCGCTGACCGCCTCGCCACCGCCGCGCAGGGTCGCCAGGCCGGCGGCCGCCGCGATCCGGACCTCCCGGCTCTCGTCGCGGGTCGCGGCGACCACCCCGGCCACGTCGTCGACGGACACCAGCGCCCGCACGGCCTCGATGCGCACCCGATGGTCGGGATCGCTCAGCGCGCGGCGGTAGTCCTCGGCGTCGCCGACCCGCCGCGCGGCCAGCACGTAGAGGGCAGCCGCTCGCACCACCGTGTCGCCGGAGCTCAACCCCGGCCGGACCTCGCCCGGCTCGGGCAACACCTCGACCAGTTCGCGGATCCCGCCGGCGCCGGTGCGCCGCACCGCGGCATCCGCGTCGTCCAGCGCCGCGATCAGCGCGGGCGCGTACCCGTCGGGGATGTGCTCGGTGAGCGTGGCCACGGCCGTGCGGCGCACCGCCGGATCCCGGTCGGCCAGGTACGGCCGCAGCGCGCCGATCGTCGGCTCCTCGAGGGCGAGGACCTCCGCGATGCGCGGCGAGGGCGGCTCGAAACCCGCTGGGACGACGTCGATTCGGGACCGGTTGGTGGCCGGGGCCTGGCCACCGACCAACGGCGGCTGCTCCACCTCCTGCACGGTCTGGTCGGCGGGCGGCAGGCCGTCCAGCTCCGGCACCGGCACGAAATAGGGGGCCACCGGCCGCTTGAGGAACACCATCGCCCCGTCGCCGTCTTTGCGAAGGTTGAGGTGGTAGCCCCATGCGCTGTCGTCCCGGACCGGCAGGTCGGCGCGATCGTGGTAAAGGCCCCACCGCGATTCGGTGCGGGTGAGCGAGGAGCGCGCGGCCATCTCGGCGCAGTCCCGGATGAAGGACACCTCGACGGCGCGCATGAGCTCGTGCGGGTTCCTCGCCCCCATCTCGGCGATCTCCGCGCGCATGCGGTCGAAGGTGCGCACGGCGATGGACAGCTTTGCCGCCGTCTTCGGCGGCGCCACATAGTCGTTGACGAACCGCCGCAGCTTGTATTCGACCTGCGGTTGCGGTGGCCCGTCCGGATGCCGCAGCGGCCGGTAGATCAGCTCGTGGGCGGCGCGCAACTGGTCTTCCGGGAGTTGTTGCGGCGCGGCGATATCCGCGCTCGCGGAGGCGGCGTCGGTGCCGGCGAGATCGCCGAAGACGAACGCTCCGATCATGTAGTTGTGCGGTACACAGGCCAGGTCCCCGGCCGCGTACAGTCCGGGCACCGTGGTGCGGGCGTGTTCGTCGACCCACACCCCCGACGCCGAATGGCCGCTGCACAAGCCGATTTCGGAGATGTGCATCTCGATGTCGTGGGTGCGGTAGTCGTGCCCGCGGTTGGTGTGGAAGGTGCCGCGGGTCGGCCGTTCCGTGGTGTGCAGGATGTTCTCCAACGCGGTCAGCGTCTCGTCGGGCAGGTGGGAGACCTTGAGGTAGATGGGTCCGCGGGCCGAGTCGATCTCGCTTTTCACCTCGGACATCATCTGGCCCGACCAGTAGTCGGAGTCCACGAACCGCTCGCCGTGCGCGTTGACCTGGTAGCCCCCGAACGGGTTGGCCACGTAGGCGCACGCCGGGCCGTTGTAGTCCTTGATCAGCGGATTGACTTGAAAGCACTCGATTCCCGACAGTTCCGCGCCCGCGTGGTAGGCCATCGCATACCCGTCGCCGGCGTTCGTCGGGTTTTCGTACGTGCCGTAGAGGTAACCGGACGCCGGCAGGCCCAGCCGCCCGCACGCCCCGGTGGCCAGGATCACCGCCTTGGCGCCGACGGCGACGAATTCGCCGGTGCGGGTGTGCAAGGCGGCGGCGCCCACGGCGCGGCCGCCGGACGTCAGCACGCGCACCGGCATCAGCCGGTTCTCGATGCGGATCCGCTCCCGCATCGACCTTTGCCGCAGCACCCGGTACAGCGCCTTCTTGACGTCCTTGCCCTCCGGCATCGGGAGCACGTAGGAGCCCGACCGATGCACCCGGCGCACGGCGTACTCGCCGTGTTCGTCCTTCTCGAACTTCACCCCGTACCGTTCCAGCCGCTGCACCATCGCAAAACCGCGGCTGGCGGTCTGATAGATGGTGCGCTGGTTGACGATTCCGTCGTTTGCGCGGGTGATTTCGGCGACGTAGTCCTCGGGTTCGGCCTTGCCGGGTATGACGGCGTTGTTGACGCCGTCCATCCCCATCGCCAGCGCGCCGGAGTGCCGCACATGGGCCTTCTCCAGCAGCAGCACCTGCGCGCCGTGCTCGGCGGCCGACAGCGCCGCCATGGTGCCCGCGGTGCCACCGCCGATGACCAGCACGTCACAGTCGAGGCGCACGGGTGTGGCCGGGTCCGGGATATCCATCATGCCGCCACCAAATCACCAAGGCCCGCAATGACTTCCGCGCGCAGATCGGCCCTGGGCCGGTCGCTCCGGGGATCGGGCACGTCGATCGACGCGCGCAGCGGCTCGCCGGCGCGGCCCAGCACGACGATCCGGTCGCCCAGCGCCAGCGCCTCGTCGACGTCGTGGGTTACGAAGACGATCGTCGTGGGATGGGTGCGCCAGGTGTCGACCAGCAGCCGCTGCATGGCGGCCCGGGTCTGGGTGTCCAGGGCGCCGAAGGGCTCGTCCATCATCACCGCGCGCGGCGCGCCCGCCAGTCCGCGGGCCAGCTGGACCCGTTGGCGCATCCCGCCGGACAAGCTCTTGGGCAGGAAGTGACCGAAACCCGCGAGCCCGAGCTCGTCGATCCAGCGCTCGGCCTGCGCGCGCCGGGTGGCGCGGGGTTCACCGCGCAGCCGCAGTGCCAGCTCGATGTTGGACCGCACCGTCCGCCACGGCAGCAGCGCATTGTCCTGGAACACCATGCCGCGATCGCCGGAGGTCGCGGTGACCTCGACGCCGTCGGCCAGCACCCGGCCCTGGTCGGGCCGCAGCAGCCCGGCCAGGGCACGCAGCAGCGTCGACTTGCCGCAGCCCGACGGTCCGGTCAGCACCAGGATCTCCCCCGGTCGCACCGTCAGACTCAGCCCGTCGATCACGGGGGTTCCGGTGTAGGACAACCGAACCGCGTCCAGTTCCAAACCGATGGCTTTCATCGCTGCGCTTCCTGTGCGCGGGGCAACCAGCGGGTCACCCGCCGGCCCACGAGTTCGACGGCCGCCGACGTGGCGAACCCGAGCACGCCAATGGTGATGATGCCGACGAACACCTGGGGGTAGGCCAGCACCGTGTAGTCCTGCCAGGTGCGGTAGCCGACGCCGAGACGGCCCGAGATCATCTCGGCGGAGATGACACAGATCCAGGCCACCCCCATGCCGACCGACAGACCCCCGAACACGCCGGGCAGGATGCCCGGCAGCACCACCTGGGTGAGCACCTCCCACCGGCCGCCGCCCAGCGTGCGCACCGATTCCTCCCAAAGCGTGGGCAGCGCCCGCACCGCGTGCCGGGTGCTGACCATGATCGGGAAGTAGGCGGCGAGGAAGGTGATGAACACGATGCCCGCCTCGTCGGTGGGGAACAGCAGGATCGCCACCGGCACCATCGCGATCGCCGGGATGGGCCGGGCGAGCTCGGCCAGCGGACCGAACAGGTCGGCGAACAACCGCGAACGGCCCAGCAGCACACCGGTGGCGAGGCCGACCGCGGCGGCCAGGCCGAAGCCGGTGAGGATGCGGATCAGCGACTGCGCCAGGTCAAGCCAGTACTCGCCCGCCCCGAGCCGGCGCTGCAGCGCGTGCACGATCTGCGTGACCGTCGGCAACGTGTCGAACCGCAGCAACAGCCGCACCTTGCCGGCGGTGAGCAACTGCCACAATCCGATCGCGGCCGCGACCGACACCAGCCGAAGCAGCCGCGATGGCCACCGCGAGGACGATCGTCGCGGCCGTGCGGGCGTGGGTGCCGAGATCACGCCAAGGACTTGGTCCGCCACCACTTCTGCGGTCATACCGAACCTCCCAATGCCTGTTGGTAATTCATGACGGTGCCGCCGGGGTGCCCCGCCAGATAACGCTGCGCCCCGGTCTGGGTGCCGAACGGCAGGTAGTTCGGACCGTCCTTGACCCAGACCGCCTTGTCCGCGAACCACCGGGTGCCCAGTTCGGCGTCGGGAACGTAGGCCGCCCGGACCTTGCCCCCGCGGGCGGTGGCGTCGGCGACCGCGCGCAGCAAGCCGGTGGGGTTGGCGACCGTTTGCGTCGTGTCGGCCCCGTCCAGCCATAGCTCGCTGGCCACCGCCGGGTCGCCGGACAGGACGGACGGGTTGGCGGTTCGGGTCCGGGCCGCGGCGTAGTCCAGCCCGCGGGCGGCGAACACCGCGCGCAGCGGATCGTCCACCGCGAACTTGGTGACGTCGAGGTCGGCGAAGTCGCCGATCGACTTCAGATAGGGCACATCGCTTTTCAAGGCCTCGACGAGCGCAGGCTTGAGCGTGGGGTCGAACGACGTCCCGCCGGGGCCGTTGTAGAGGTACACCACCTCCTGCGGCAACCCGCTGGCCTGCGCGACGATGCGCGCGGCCTCCAGCGGCTTGCCGTTGAGGAAATCGGTGGCATCCAATTGCGCCTGCAGGAACGCCGCCAGCACCTCCGGGTGCGCCGACGCGTACGAGCGCCGCACCACCACACCGTGCAGGGTGGGCAGGTTCAGCTCGGCCCCGTCGTAGAGCAGCCGCGCCTTGC
This sequence comes from Mycobacterium sp. E2238, assembly GCF_001672665.1. Taxonomy (NCBI): domain Bacteria; kingdom Bacillati; phylum Actinomycetota; class Actinomycetes; order Mycobacteriales; family Mycobacteriaceae; genus Mycobacterium; species Mycobacterium sp. E2238. The sequence goes on from NZ_LZKF01000070.1 coordinate 5,238, forward strand.
CCTGGTAGACCAGCAGCCCGGGCCACGCGACGAACTGCGAAAGCCCCTTCACCTGACCGGATTCCAGCGCGGATGCGCCGACCTGCGGCTGCTGGTTGAGCACTTCGACGCCGGTGATGCCGGCCCTGCCCAGCGCGCGGACCAACGTCCCGTGGCCCGCGGATCCCACGCTAGCCGAGACCTTGCTGCCAGCCAGGTCCGCCAGGCCCGTCGCGGGCGAATCAGGCTGCACCACAACCATGTTCAGTGCGCCCTTGGGGTTGTAGCCGGTGACCGACACCATCTCGGTGCGGGCCAGGGGGTTGGCCTGCGTCTTGGAGCCGTTGATCAGCATCGGATAATCGCCCATCGAGCCGATGTCGATCTTCTCGGCGAGCATCTGGGCGGTGATCGGGGCGCCGGTGTCGTAATCCTGCCAGCGGACCGCGTATCTGGTCCCCGTTCGGGTGGTGATGTCGTTCAGCCGGTGCTCGAGGTAACCCTGCGCGCGTAGCAGCGTGCCGGCGGTGACGGTGTTGATGGTCTTGGATTGGTATCCCACCACGACGTCGACCACACCGGAGGATTGCGAGAAGGATTCCAGCGAGCATCCGGTGGCGGACACGGCGATCGTGAGCGCCACCGAAAGCAGCCGGACGGCTTGCTTTTTCATGGGGATTCTTCGGGTTCAGCGGAGCAGATAGGGCATGTTGACCGTGACGGCGCCGGTCGGACAGCGAGCCGCGCAGGGTCCGCAGTACCAGCACTCGTCGACATGCATGTACGCCTTGCCGGTGTCGGGGTTGATGGCCAGCGCGTCCAGCGGGCAGACCTCGACGCACAGGGTGCAGCCATCGATACACAACGACTCGTCGATCGTCACCGGCACGTCGGCCCGGGTGTTGTGGATCAACGTCATGTGTCGCTCCTTATCAGGCTGCCTCGCATGGTGATTCGATCGCCACGCATCCGGATGTACTCCAAATCGACGGGGGTTCCGTCGGCGAGACTGGTGACCCGCTCCAACATGAGCAGCGCCGCGCCGTCGGGCACCTGCAGGGTGGCCGCGGAGTGCGCGTCGGCCGGGATGGCCTCCAGCGCCAGGGCCGCAGAACCAAGCCGCTGACCGCTGACCTCTTCGATGAGCGCGAACAAGTCGTTGGTCTCGAGCGGATGGCCCAGCACCCGGGCCCCGATATCCGGTGTCAGATAGGTCAGGTCCAGGCTGAGCGGCAGGTCGCCGAGGTAGCGCAATCGCTCGATGAACACCGCCTGCTCGCCCGGTTGCAGCCGCAACCGGCGGGCCACCGACGGCGGCGCGGTGACGGGCATCGCGGCGCGAACCTCGTTGCGCACCTCGCCGAGGTTCTTGAACGTTTCCTTCAGGCCGAGCAGCGTGTCCAGGCCGTGCTCGTATTTGCGCTGGGCGACGTGCGTGCCGACCTTGGGTCCGCGGTCGATCAGCCCCTCGTGCTTGAGCACGGCAAGCGCCTCGCGGATGGTGTTGCGCGACACCAGGAATTCGGTCGCTAGCTGTTGCTCGGCCGGCAAGCCGTCGGGGTAGGCGTCGGCGTGGATCTGCTGGCGCAACACGTCGGCCACCCGGCGGGCGCGATCGGCCCGGGGTCCGCTGCTGATCGGTTGTGCCACGCGGCCACGCTAACCCAGCTCACGGGCGTTTTTTGGGCGCGCGATGCGGGTGCGCGACGCCCCCTCGGCGCATTGCGCCGGGCGTCGTTCGACGGCGACCAGCAGAAATGGCGGCCCGCGGGGTCATTGCGCCACCCCGGCGACGACCTCCTCTTTCCAATCCCCGTGAGCGGAACCGCCTCCGGCGTCCGGGCCGGCCGGCCGGGTGGGCACCAGGGGGACGGCCGCCAAGGGGAACAGCGCGCAAAGCGCCCAGGCGGGCGGGTATTCGGCTGCGGCGATCAGCGCGCCGAAAAGTGGCGGCCCCGCGGCGGCCACCAGCCGCTGAGTGGTGTTCTGCACCCCCAGCGCGCGCCCGCTCCAGAATGGGCCGGCGAACTCGGTGATGGCGGTGGCCTCGAGCCCATTGTCGAGCATCGCGATCACCGCGATGGCGACCATGAGCAACACGTCGTAGCCCGAGCCGGCGCCGTCGGTGAGGGCGAGCAGGAACAGCGCCAGCGCGGCGGCGATGGCGATGCTGCGGACCGGCCGCATCCGCGAGCCGGCGCGATCCGACCACCGCCCGACCGCGATTCGCCCCACCGCGCCCAACAGCTGACACATGGTGACCAGACCGCCTGCCGCCGCGACCGACCAGCCATGGCGATTCATCAGCCACACGAGCATGAACGTCACGGTCACCGTTTGCGGCATCATCAGCAGGGCGCCCACCGCATGAATCCGCCACAGCACGAACGACCCGCGATACGGGCTCGCCAATTCCGTGTGGGTGGCTGCCCGGCGGGATTTCCGCGGCGGGTCGACGATACCCAGCGCACTGGCCGCTGCCGCCAGCGTGCACATCAGCGCGAGGAACATCAGCCCCGAACGGGGGCCGCGCTCAGCCAGCTCCGGGATCACCAACGCGCCCAACGCGATCCCCAACGGCTGCGCAGTCTGGCGGATTCCCATCGCCAGGCCCCGTTGGTGCGACGGGAACCACGCGGACACCAGCCGCCCACCGGCGGTGTTACAGCTGGCCGCGGCCATCCCGCCGAGAAAGAGGAAGACCCCGATGGCCACCATCGAATGGGCCGACGCCGCGGCGTAGGCCGCGGCCGCCGTGAGCGCCGAGCCCGCCGTCAGCACCAGCCGCTCGCCGACGCGGTCCAGCACCCAGCCCCAGAGCACTAGCGTCATCACCATCCCCCAGCTCGGCATCGACGACACCAGGCCGGCTTCGGTCAACGGGATGCCGCGGCGCGCCTGCAGCGACGGGATCAGGAACGCAACGCCATTGATGAACAGGAACGACGTTGCCGTCACGCCCAAGGAGACGACCATGACCGACCAGCGCGCACCCGCGCCCAGTTGACTCGCGCTACCGGCCCCGGAAAGCATGTAGACCATCGTGACACGACGTTCATCCGGCGCTTGACGCCGAGAGCGCTGTAACTTATTGCCCGCTAAGGCAATTGACATCCAGGACTCAGCTTTCACGCGCTGGCCGCCGTGGCCTCAACTGCGAACTGCTTTGTGCACCCTGATGTTTGGCATCTCGACGGGACGGCCATCCGAGACGGCGATTCATAGTGTGGACACAGCGGTTTCTTATCCGCGCGCTCAGCGATTTCTCAGCGCGACTACCCTAGGAATGCATCAACGACGACAGCGGAAGATGACTGTGGATGAGTGACGTTTCGCGGCAAGCGTTGACCAAAGTGCCTGCGGTCACCCTGGGCTTCTGGATCATCAAGATCTTGGCGACCACGTTGGGCGAGACGGGCGGCGACACCGTCACGATGACGCTGAACTGGGGCTACGCGGCCGGGGTCGCCCTCTTCGGGGTCGCGCTGGTGGTGCTGGTCGCCGCTCAGATCTTCGCCAAGCGCTTCCATGCGAGCCTGTACTGGGCGACGATCGTGGCCTCGACGACATTCGGCACGACGCTGGCCGACTTCGCCGACCGATCGCTCGGCATCGGCTACACCGGCGGGTCGCTCTTGCTCCTGGGTTGCCTGCTGGCCACCTTGGGCCTGTGGCGTTGGTCGGAGGGCACCGTGTCGGTCACCACCGTCTCGACGCCGAAAGTCGAGGCCTTCTATTGGGCAACCATCACGTTCTCGCAGACCCTGGGCACCGCGCTGGGCGACTGGCTCGCCGACACGCGCGGGTTCGGTTACGAGCGCGGGGCGTTGGTGTTCGCCGCCGGCCTTGCCGTGGTCATCGGGCTCTACTATTGGACCGCCTTATCCCGTGTCGCCTTGTTCTGGGTCGCGTTCATCCTGACCCGTCCACTGGGCGCGACGATCGGCGACTTCATCGACAAGCCGGTCGCCGACGGCGGCCTCAACCTGAGCCGCCCGCTGGCCTCGGCCGTGCTCGCGGCGATCATCGTGGCGTTGATCGTCGTCCTGCCGCAGCGTCCGGGACACCACCCGGGCGCGGCCCACGAAGAGGCGTAATCGCATGAGAGTCCTTCTCGTCGAGGACGAAGCGCGGCTGTCGGCCACCCTCGCTCGGGGGCTGAAGGCGGAGGGATTCGTCGTCGTGGCCGTGGGCACCGGCGTCGACGGCCTACGGGAGGCGGTCGACACCGGCTTCGACGTGGTGATCCTCGACATCATGCTGCCCGGCCACAGCGGATACGAGGTGCTGCGCCGAATGCGGGCGCAGAACGTCTGGACGCCGGTCCTGATGCTCACCGCCAAGGACGGCGAGTACGACGAAACCGACGCCTTCGACCTCGGAGCCGACGACTACCTGACCAAACCGTTCTCGTTTCGGGTGCTGGTGGCGCGGCTGCGCGCGCTGATGCGCCGCGGTGTGCCGGAGCGGCCCGCGGTGCTGACCGCGGGGTCGCTGCGCCTGGACCCCGCGCGGCACACCGTGCACCGTGACTCAACCCCGATCGCGTTGACCCCCAGGGAATTCGGGGTGCTCGAATTCCTCATGCGCAACAAGGACATGGTCGTGACCAAGGCCGAGATACTGCACAACGTGTGGGATGCGCACTACCGCGGTCCCGACAACGTGGTCGAGGTTTACGTAGGGTATCTGCGCCGCAAGATCGATATTCCCTTCGGCACCAACACAATCGAAACGATTCGGGGCGTCGGCTACCGGCTGCTGTGCTGAGGGTCGCCCAGCGGCAGGGACACCACCATCCGGGTTCCGCCGCCCGGCCGGTCCTCGATGGTGACCGAGCCGCCGTGAGCGCCGACCACCTCGGCGACGATCGCGAGCCCCAGACCCGCTCCCCCGCCGCTGCGGGCACGGTCGGTATCCAGGCGCACGAAGCGCTCGAACACCCGGGCCCGGTCACCCGGGCCGATCCCCGGGCCGTCATCGCTGACGGTAACGATCGCCGTCCCGTCAACGCTGCCGACTTCCACGGCGACACGCGAAGTGGCATGGCGGACAGCGTTTTCCACCAGGTTGCGGATCATCCGCGAGATGGCCATCGGGTCGCCGATGCACCGCACCGGGCCGATGTCGGTGTCGATCGCGCAGCTTGCCTCGCGTCGCGCGCGGGCGACCTCGACGTCGGCGATCTCATCGAGGGCGAGTACTTCCGTGCGCCGCACCAGGCTCTGCTCGTCGGCGCGGGCCAGCAGCAGCAGGTCTTCAATCAGCGCGTGCATGCGTTGTGCTTCGGGAAGCAGGGTGTTGACCGCCAACTCGGCGTCGAGCAGATCTGGGTGGGCCTCGGCGACTTCCAGTCCGGAGATGATGGTGGCCAGTGGACTACGGAGTTCGTGCGACGCGTCGCCGATGAAACGCTGTTGCGCGCGGTGGCCCGCCTCGATACGGGACAGCATCCGGTTCATGGTCACCGCCAGGGCCGCGATCTCGTCGCGGCCGTTGGGCACCGGTACCCGCTCGGCGAGATCGGAGGTCGAGATCTCGGCCACGTGCGCGCGGATCGCGTCCACCGATCGCAGCGACCGGCGAACCAGCAGGAACGTCGCGACCGCCGCCCCCGCGATGACGACGGGCGCGCCGGCCGCCAGCAGCAGGGCGACGGTCCGCGCGGTCTCCTCGACCGCCTGGCTTCCCCCTCCCACGATCACCGCGTAATCCCCGGCCGCGGTGGCGACCCGCTGACCGCTGACGCGCATGTCGTCACCCGCCACCGCGTCGTCCGACAGGCCCCGACGCAGAGCGGCGCCGAAGGTGGTGACGGGCACCAGCGATGTGCGCGGCGCGGAGCGCGACCGCTTCACCACCGTGCCGTCCGCGGCAACCACCTGGACGGCGACCACCCGTTGGTCGGTGCTGAAGAGGGCGTTGTCGAGGCCGGCCGGCGGCTCGGTCTGCAGCGCCTTCGCCAGGTCGCGAACCCTTTCGGCGGCGGCATAATCGACGCCCACCAGTAGCGACCGATACAGGAACGCGTCCAGCGCTGCGCCGGCCAGAAGGAGCGCACAGAGCACCACCATCGCCGACACGGCGGCCGAGCGGGCGGCGATGCCCCAGTGCGGGAGACGACGCAACTGCACACTCCCGATTCTGCAGGGCCGCACACCGCCGGGAAACACCGAGCTCAGCGCGCTTCTCAGCGGCTTCTCAGCGATCGGCTCCTAGGCTGACACCGTCATGAGAGGTACCGCACGCCCGGCGCGTCACAAGAACCGCGCGACGACACGAATGCTGGTCTACGCCGCCATCGCCGTCGGCTCGGGGCTGGTGGCAGCGGCGCCCGCGGGCGCCGGCTCGAGCCCGTTCAGCACCCTCAGCTGCAGCTGTCCGGAGACTGCGCCGGGCGGCAGCCCGGTCCGGAGCGACGAGATCACCCGAGGGATCCGGGCAGGCGAACTCGGCTGGCCGCCACCTGCACCACAAACGCCTGCCCCGCCGCGTCCCTAGCCTCAGGCGCCTTCGCTGACGGCTCGCGCGGCGCGGTCGCCGTTGCCGTTCATGCCCGAGGCATCCGACGGCAACTCGAACGAGGGATACGCGGTACCGACGGCCGCCAGCGCCGCGTTCCGCTGGGCCTCCATCCGCGCCAGCGCCGCCTCGGTGAACACCGACAGCCCCAGGTCGGGGTTGTAGCCGTGGATCTCCTTCACGTCGAGCTGGGCCAGGAAGTAGATGATCTCCTTGGACACCACTTGACCGGGGACCAACACCGGGAAGCCCGGCGGGTAGGGCACCACGAACGTGGTGGACACCAGCGTCTTGCCCTCCGCCAACCGCCGGCCCGCCATGCCGATCAGCACGTGCTCGCGATCGGACTCCTCGTAGCCGGCGTAGAAGGCCGACCGCATGTCGCCGAAGATGCACGCGTCCACCGGCCGGAAGGCCACGTCGAACTCGCTGAAGTCGGGCAGGTGCGGCAGGTCCTGCGTAATCTCCTCGACGTGGCGCTCCTGTAACGCCCGGTCGGCGACGCTGGCGGCGTTCTCGGCGCGGTCGAAATCGATTGCCACCCTGCGCAATACGTCAAGCAGATAATGCACGCTCGACCACGTCACACCGATGGTGAAGATCAACAGCACGCTGTTGATCGACGTCTTGTTGATCTGGATGCCGAATCGGTCCATCAGGATCTTCTCGCGGAAGTCATATCCGTTCATCCCCGTCTTGCCGACGAACAAGGTCACCCGCGTCGCATCCAGCACGAACTGGTCGGACCGCCACGCCTCGTTCCACTCGGCCAGCGCCCCCTGCCGGACCTCGCGGTAGGAACTCACCGAGGATGCCCGGAACTCCTCGGGCACCAGATCGGACTCGTCGAGGATGCGGAACCACTTGCTGATCAACCGGTCTCGGCGCACCCGGTGGCGAAACACCAACGCCATGTCGTAGGTCTGCCGGACCAGCTGGAAGCCCTCGATGTCGACCTGCCGGCGCGCCAGGTCCAGCGAGGCCAGGAGTTGCTGGTTCGGTGAGGTGGAGGTGTGCGTCAGGAACGCCTCACCGAAGGCGTCGCGGGCCAGCGCGTTGAAATCCTGGTCGCGGACGTGGATCATCGACGCCTGCCGCAGCGCCGACAGCGACTTGTGCGTCGAATGTGTGGCGTACACGCGGACCCGCGCGCGGGCGGGGTCGGGCAACAGCGGGCGGTCGACCCACTCCGACCGATCGACACCTTCCATCGATGCCGCCCAATCCCGGTATTCGGCAGCGTATTCCGGCGATGCCAGCATCTGCTCGACGCGCTCGGCCGACACCATCGCCGTCCGCTGCCGGGCCCAGGGCACGGCCGTGGCGAACGCGTACCACGCCTCGTCCCACAGGAAGCAGATGTCCGGCTTGATGGCCAGCACCTCCAGCATGACCTGCAGCGGGTTGTAGACCACGCCGTCGAAGGTGCAGTTGGTCAGCAGCAGCATGCGCACCCGGTCCAGCTGACCGGCCGCCTCCAGATCCAGCAGCGTCTGCTTGATCGTGCGCAGCGACACCGCCCCGTAAATCGCGAACTGCGGCAACGGATAAGCGTCCAGGTACAGCGGGTACGCGCCGGCCAGCACCAGCCCGTAGTGATGCGACTTATGGCAGTTGCGGTCGATCAGCACGATGTCGCCCGGCCGGGTCAGGGACTGGACGACGATCTTGTTGGCGGTGGACGTCCCGTTGGTGACGAAATACGTGTGGTCGGAATTCCACGTGTGCGCGGCCTTGTCCATCGCCTTCTTGATGTTGCCGTGCGGGTCGAGCAGCGAGTCCAGGCCACCGGAGGTGGTCGAGGTCTCGGCCATGAAGATGTTGCGGCCGTAGAACTCGCCCATGTCCTGCAACGACTTCGAGTTGAAGATGCTGGCGCCGCGCGCGACCGGCAGCGCGTGGAATTGGCCGACCGGTGCCGCCGCGTACGCCCGCAGCGCATCGAAAAACGGTGTGGCGTAACGGTTTCGAAGCCCGGCGAGAACGGTGCTGTGCAGGTCGGTGACGTCGTTGAGCCGGTAGAACGTCCGGTCGTACACGTCGGGCTCGGTGTCATCGCCCGCCGCGATGGACTCGTCGGTGAGCAGATACAGGTCGATGTGGGGCCGCAACTCGCGGATCCACTCGCCGCACTCCACCCAGTCGTTGGCGCGGTCGGGAATGACGTCACCCGCGTCCTCGTTGGGCCCCAGCAGGGTGTTCATCAGCGGCAGCCGGTCCCGGGACCGCAGCGGCAGGTCGTCGCGGATGATCGCGGCCTGGATCTCGCCGTTGAGGGCGACCGCGGTAATGGCGTCTTCGACGCTGGGCACCACCAGGATCTCGAACTGCACATCGTCGGACGGGTTTCGCAGGTCCCGCAGGCATTCGGCCAGGCAGTCCGGGGCTGTCGCGGGCGCGTCGTCGGCGAGCAGGACGGTGTAGAACTGCTGCTGTTTGGCCTGGGCCACCAGCTCCTGGTCGGCAAGCGGCGCCGAGGTGTCGAAAAGCCCTGCGCGGTCGCCGTATTCGCTCAGCAGCCGGACCGCCATGGAAACCTCTTCGGTGAGCCGCACCGTGGACAGGCTCTCGAGGTGCGCGCGGAAGGTCGCCAGGTTGGCCGCGCCGGGGTACAGCCAGTACCGCTCGTAGGCGGCGATGCGGTCCATCAGGCGTTTCACCCGGGCCACGTCGTGGGTCTTGTCGAGCCCGGCCAGGTCGACCTCGGCGAGGTGGCGGCACGCGTCGTCGAGCAGATTCCACGTGTCGACGCGGGCGTAGGACGGGTTGGCCACCGCCGCCAGCGCGGAGACGCGGAGTCGTCGCGGCTGGGTGGTGTATCGAGTCATGACCTCACCTGTTCTTCTGAGCGACTTGTATTCTCACCCCGCCGCGCTGCCCACGTGATCGTTTCGCGTGAGCTCTCCTCAGCTGTTCAGCTCGTCGTCACCCTCTTCGGCGTCCAGGATGCGCCGGTTCGCCCGCGTGCTGTCCACCCAGCGTAGGACCGGAAGTTCCCAGCGGCGGGCCGGCAACTCGGTGACGTCGGACAGCGATCGCACCACGGACTGCGTGAGTCCCATGATCGCGGCCATCACGGGCAGCAGCGGCTGCAGCGGCCGCGCGGCGGTGCGGACCGTGCTGATGCGGCGGGCCACGATCAGCCGCTCGACGCAGTGATACAACCAGGCGCCCACCGCGAGCGCGTAGATCGACAGCGCCGACGCGACGATTGTCCAGCCGAAGGCGGCGCAGACCACCGCACCGAGCACCACCGTCGCGGCGAGCAACCCCGCGACGACGGCGCGCAGCTCCAGCCGCGTCACGCCTGGCGTTCCTCGGTTTCCGGCGCGCCGGCCGCACTCGAACGAACCGCCGCCGCGGCCGCCCGGATCTGCGGCGTCACCAGCATGACCTGGCCCAGCACGCCGTTGACGAAGGCCGGCGAGTCGTCGGTGGACAGCTCCTTGGCCAGCTGCACGGCCTCGTCCACGGCTACCGGCTCCGGGACGTCGTCGGCGTAGAGCAGCTCCCACACCGCGACCCGCAGGATGGCGCGATCGACGGCGGGCAGCCGGTCCAGCGTCCAGCCCTGCAGGTGCGAGCTGATCAGGTCGTCGATGTGGGCGGCGTGCTCGCCGACACCGCGGGCGGCCGCGACCGTGTACGGCTGCAGCGGCGCCACCTCCGAGTTCGCCGCGGCCAGCGTGGCGCGCCCGTCGACGACCTCGGCCGGCCCCATCCCGCGGGCCTCCGCCTCGAACAACAGGTCGACGGCACGCTTGCGGGCCTGATGGCGCCCCCTGACGGGCCTGCTCACGCGTTGACGCGCCCCAAATAGCTGCCGTCGCGCGTGTCCACCTTCAGCTTGTCGCCGGTGTTGATGAACAGCGGCACCTGGATCTCCGCCCCCGTCTCCACGGTGGCGGGCTTCGTGCCGGCGCTGGACCGGTCGCCCTGCAGGCCCGGTTCGGTGTGGGTGACCTCCATCTCGACCGACACCGGCAGCTCGATGTACAGCGGGGCCCCGTTGTGGAACGCGACCTGCACCGGCAGCCCCTCGAGCAGGAACCGGGCGGCGTCGCCGACCAGCGACTCCGGCAGCGGGTGCTGCTCGTAGTCCTGGCTGTCCATGAATACGAAGTCTGAGCCGTCGCGGTACAGGTAGGTGGTGTCGCGCCGGTCGACGGTGGCCGTCTCCACCTTCACGCCGGCGTTGTACGTCTTGTCGACGACCTTGCCGGAAAGCACGTTCTTCAGCTTGGTGCGCACGAAAGCCGGGCCCTTGCCCGGTTTGACGTGCTGGAACTCGACGATCTGCCAGAGCTGGCCGTCGATCACCAGCACCAGTCCGTTCTTGAAATCGGCGGTGCTTGCCACGGTTCGGTGTATCTCCTAGAGGATGGACAGTCGGTCGCGACCTGTCTGCAATTTGTCGGTCAGTCTAAAGCGCGGCGCGGCCGACGCCCGCGCGTCGGGTGGCGGGAAGCTCCGCGTTAAGGGCCGGTCTCGGCCGGCTCGCTCGGCGCGGGCCGCAGGGGCTTGATCATCGTCAAGAAGGGGACGTTGAGCTTTTTCCCGCCGGAAAACGGCACCGGGATGGGGATATACACGATGTCGATCTCCAGCCGCAGCTCCCGCAGGGGTTGCGCGTCCAGCTCCCACCGAAAATCCCGTAGGCGCGCCAGCCCACGTTCGATTGGCTCCACCCCATTCACGCCACCCGACTTTACCCCGGCGGCCCGGCCGACTGAACCGCGCGGTTCGTCTAGGCGAGAACCGCCAACTCCTTGGGAAACCGGGTGAGCAACTCCGGCGCCTGCCCGCGGGTCGCCGCCGCCTCGCCGGGCACGACCAGGGTGTCCTCGATGCGCACGCCGCCGCGACCCGGCAGGTAGACGCCCGGCTCGACGGTCACCACCGAGCCGGCCAGCAGCGTGCCGGTCGACGTGGCCCCGATCCCCGGCGCCTCGTGGATCTGCAACCCCACTCCGTGCCCCAGCCCGTGGCCGAACTGCTCGCCGTAGCCCGCGTCGACGATGAGCTGGCGCGCCGCGCCGTCGACGTCGCGCAGGTTGGCGCCCGCCCGCAACGCCTCCCGCCCGGCCCGCTGGGCGTCGGCGACCAGCTGGTAGATCTCCCGCTGCCAGTCGGCGGCCTTGCCGAGCACGAAGGTGCGGGTCATGTCGGAGTGATAGCCGGCCACCAGCGCGCCGAAGTCGATCTTGACGAAATCCCCGGCCGCGAGCGCGGCGTCGGTGGGGCGGTGATGCGGGATCGCCGAATTCGGCCCGGCGGCGACGATGGTCTCGAACGAGATCGCGTCGGCGCCGTGGTCGAGCATCAGCGCCTCGAGCTCGCGGCTCACCTCGCGTTCGGTTCGTCCGGGCCGCAGGCCGCCGCGCTCCACCAGCTCGGCGAGGGCGGCGTCGGCCGCCTCGCAGGCCAGCCGCAGCAGCGCCACCTCGCCGTCGTCTTTGACCTCGCGCAGCGCCTCGACGGTCCCGGCGGCCCGCACCAGCTCGGTGGCGGCCTTGCGTTCGCCGAGTTCGCTGGTCAGGACGTCGAAGGCGTCGACGGTGACCACGTTGCTCTCGAAGCCCAGCTTCCCGACGCCGTCGTCGGCGGCCCGGCCGACCAGGTGGCGCCCGAGGGCGCGTTCGATGGCGATCTCGATCCCCGGCGCCTGCTCCGCGGCCTGGGTGCGATACCGGCCGTCGGTGGCCAGTACCGGGCCGCGGTCGTCGGCGAAAACCAGCAACGCGCCGTTCGATCCGGTGAAACCGGACAGGTAGCGCACGTTGTTCAGGTCGCTGACCAGCATCGCGTCGAGTCCACCGGCCCGGATTTGCGCCTTCAGGTTGTCCCGGCGCTGAGAATGTGTCACGACCCTTGACGGTACTCGCTACGCTGATTGCCCATGAGGTCCTGGATGCTGCGCGGATTGGTCTACGCCGCGGCGATGGTAATCGTTCGCTTGTTCCAAGGCGCGTTGATAAACGCGTGGCAGACGCAGGCCGGGCTTTTTAGCGTGGTGCTGCTGCTTTTGTTCATCATCGGCGTAGCCGTGTGGGGGGTGCTCGACGGCCGGGCCGACGCGAAAGCGAACCCCGACCCGGACCGGCGGGGCGACCTGGCGATGACCTGGCTGCTGGCCGGCCTGGTGGCCGGCGTCCTGTCCGGAGCCGTGTCCTGGCTCATCGCGCTGGTGTACAACGGCCTCTACACCGGCGGCCTGATCAACGAGTTGACCACGTTCGCGGCGTTCACCGCCCTGTGCGTGTTCCTGCCCGGGATCATCGGCGTCACCATCGGCCGCTGGCGCGTCGACCGCAATCCGCCGCCCCGCAGGCCGGGAACGGACGAGGAGCGGGCCGACACGGATGTGTTCTCCGCGGTGCGCGCTGACGACGCGCCGACCGGGGAGATCCCCACGGCTGGAGCGCAGCACGAGGAGCGGACCGCGGCGGTCGCCACGGCCGAGCGGGACGCCCCGACCGAAACGATGGGCACCACCGAACGCGAGGCACCGACCGAGACGATCGCCAAGAGCGAGTCCGAGCCCAAAACCGAGGTGATCCGCAAGGCCGGCGACGAGCCGACCACGCCCGGCCACGAGCCCGGCAAGGGCTAACCCGTGGCGGCTTCCGCCAGGTAGCGCAGGGCGAGCAGGTAGCCCTGGATTCCCAGCCCGACGATTACCCCGGTCGCGACCGGGCTGAGGTACGAGTGGCGCCGAAAGTCTTCGCGGGCATGCACGTTGGAGATGTGCACCTCGATCAGGGGCGCGCGCAACTCGGCGCACGCGTCGCGCAGCGCGACCGAGGTGTGGGTCAGCCCGCCGGCGTTGAGGATCACCGGTTCGCCCGCGTCGGCGGCCGAATGAATCCAGTCCAGCAGTTGCGCTTCGTTGTCGCTCTGGCGCACAACGGCTTTCAGGCCGAGCGCGGCGGCCTCCCGCTCGATCAGCGCGGCGAGTTGATCGTGCGTGGTGTCCCCGTACACCTCGGGCTCGCGGCGGCCCAGCCGGCCCAGGTTCGGGCCGTTGATGACTTGCACGGTGACGTTGCCGGTCATCGGGCGTCCCCTTCGTCGGACAGCCCCGCGTAAGCCGCCGCCAGCAACGACGGGTCGGGACCGGCCAGCCGCCCCGGCTTGGCCAGCCCGTCGAGCACCACGAACCTCAGCACCCCGGCGCGCGACTTCTTGTCCTGGGCCATGTATTCCAGGAGTTGCGGCAACGCGTCGGGGTCGTAGCCGACCGGCAGGCCGAGCGCCGACAGGACGGTGCGGTGGCGCTGCGCGGTCGCGTCGTCGAGCCGGCCGGCCAGCCTGGCCAGCTCCGCGGCGAACACCAGGCCCACCGACACCGCGGCGCCGTGGCGCCACTCGTAGCGCTCCCGGCGCTCGATCGCATGCGCCAATGTGTGGCCATAGTTCAGGATTTCGCGCAGCTCCGACTCCTTCTCGTCGGCGGCGACGACCTGCGCCTTGACGGCGATCGAGCGCCGGATCAGCTCCGGAAGCACGTCGCCGGTGGGGTCGACGGCGGCCTGCGGGTCGGCCTCGATGAGATCGAGGATCACCGGGTCGGCGATGAAGCCGGCCTTGACCACCTCGGCCATCCCCGCGACGAGTTCGTTGTGCGGCAACGTTTCCAGGGTCGCCAGGTCGACCAGCACCGCCAGCGGCTGATGGAACGCGCCCACCAGGTTCTTGCCCGCGTCGGTGTTGATGCCCGTCTTGCCGCCGACGGCCGCGTCGACCATGCCGAGCAGCGTGGTGGGAATGTGGACGATGTCGACGCCGCGCAGCCAGGTGGCCGCCGCGAACCCGGCGACGTCGGTGGCGGCGCCGCCGCCGAGGCTGACCAACGCGTCTTTGCGGTCAATCCCGATGCGGCCCAGGACTTCCCAGAGGAATCCGACGACCGGTAGGTCCTTTCCGGCCTCGGCGTCGGGGATTTCGATGCGGTGCGCGTCGACGCCCTTGTCCGCCAAGCGGCTTCGGATCGCTTCTGCGGTTTGCGCGAGCGCCGGTTGGTGCACGACGGCCACCCGGTGCCGGTCGCAGAGCAGTTCGACCAGCTGGTCGCCCAGGTCGGTCCCGATGATTACCGGGTACGGCGGGTCGACGGCCACCTGCACGGTGTGGGTCATGTCGCCGCCTCCGCGTGGGCGTTGTCCGGGGTCTGCAGCCGGGACACGATGTAGCGCACGACCGCCCCGGGATTGCGGCGATTGGTGTCGACGCGGATCGTCGAAACGCGCCGGTAGAGCGGGACCCGCTCGGCCATCAGCGCTTTGTATTTCTCGGCGCGGTCCGGGCCGGCGAGCAGCGGCCGCACGGCGCTGCCGCCGGTGCGCCGCACGCCCTCGTTGGCGCCGATCTCCAAGTAGATGACGGTATGGCCGGCGAGCGCCGCGCAGACCCCCGGGCTGGTGACGGCCCCACCGCCGAGCGACAACACGCCGTCATGGTCGGCCAACGCGGCGCGCACCGCGCCCTCCTCGATGCGGCGGAACTCCTGCTCTCCGTCCGTGGCGAAGATGTCGGCGATGCTGCGCCCGGTCTGCTGCTCGATCGCCGCATCGGTGTCCAGGAACCCGACGCCCAGCGCCTTGGCCAGGCGCCGCCCGATCGTGGACTTGCCCGATCCCGGCAACCCGACGAGTACCGCCCTGGGCGCCATCAGGCGGTACCCCGGGCGGCCGGCGCTTCCCGGTCGGCGACCGCGCGCCGATACGCCTCGATGTTGCGGCGGGTTTCGGTGAGCGAATCGCCGCCGAACTTCTCCAGCGCCGCCCGGGCCAGCACCAGCGCCACCATGGCCTCGACGACGACGCCGGCGGCCGGGACCGCGCACACGTCCGAGCGCTGGTGGATGGCGACGGCCTCGTCGCCGGTCACCATGTCGACGGTGGCCAGCGCCCGCGGCACGGTGGAGATGGGCTTCATCGCGGCGCGCACCCGCAGCGGCTGCCCGTTGGTCATGCCGCCCTCCAGCCCGCCCGCGCGGTTGGTCGAGCGGACCACGCCGTCGGGTCCGGGATACATCTCGTCGTGGGCGCGGCTGCCGCGGCGGCGGGCCGTTTCGAAGCCGTCGCCGATCTCCACGCCCTTGATGGCCTGGATGCCCATCACCGCGGCGGCGAGCTGGCTGTCGAGCCGGTTGTCGCCGCTGGTGAACGAACCCAGCCCGACCGGCAGGCCCACGGCCACCACCTCGACCACGCCGCCAAGGGTGTCGCCGTCCTTCTTGGCCGCCTCGATCTCGGCGATCATCGCTTCTTCGGCGCCCTTGTCGAAGGCGCGCACCGGGCTGTCGTCGATCGCGGGCAGGTCCTCCGGGCGCGGCGGCGGGCCGTCGTAGGGCGCCGACGGACCGATCGCGATCACGTGCGAAAGCACCTCGACACCCAGCGCCTGGCGCAGGAAGGACCGCGCGACGGTGCCGACCGCGACGCGGGCGGCGGTTTCCCGGGCGCTGGCCCGCTCCAGCACGGGCCGGGCGTCGTCGAAGCCGTACTTGAGCATGCCCGCGTAATCGGCGTGGCCGGGCCGCGGCCGGGTGAGCGGTTCGTTGCGCGCGACATTGGCCAGTTCCGCCGGGTCGACCGGGTCGGCGGCCATCACGGTCTCCCACTTGGGCCACTCGGTGTTGCCGATCTCGATGGCGATGGGGCCGCCCAGCGTGATGCCGTGGCGCACCCCGGACAGCACGGTCACCGCGTCGCGCTCGAACTTCATCCGCGCGCCGCGGCCGTAACCGAGCCGCCGGCGGGCCAACTGGTCGCCGATATCGGTCGAGTTGACCTCGACGCCGGCGACCATGCCCTCGAGCATGGCCACCAACGCACGACCATGCGACTCCCCGGCGGTGATCCAACGCAACACCCGATCATCTTCCCATGTGCGCCCGGGCGGGCTTAAATCCCGAGGGCCAGGCCGATTGCGGCGGCGGTGGCCGCGCACATCGACGGGCCGTGCGGCACACGCGCGGAGCACGCGCGGCCGAGAAGCCGGCCGAGCAGGCCCCACGACACGGTCAGCAGCGGCGCCGCGAGCGCCGCCAAGAACCACACCCCGGCGCCGAAGCAGCCGGCCAGCGCGCCCAGGCCGATCGCGAGCTTGACGTCTCCCGCTCCCATTCCCGCCGGGGCCAGGGAGTGCACCAGCAGATAGACCGCGGTCAACGCCGTCGCCCCCGCGACGGCGGGCCAGCCGCGCCCGGCCACGGCGGCCGCCAGCAGGATCATCGCCGCCCCGGGCAGCGTCAGCAGGTTGGGCAACCGGCGCTCGCGGATGTCGTAACCGCTCAACACCGCCAGCCAGACCAGCACCGCGACCGCCGCCGTCACCCCCATGCCGCGGGACGCTAGCCCAAGGCGGCGGCCATGGCCTCTCGCGGCGCCGGCAGGCCTGTGAATAGCTCGACCTGGGTGAAGGCCTGATGCAGCAGCATCTGCAGGCCGCTGATCACGCGGCCGCCGGCGGCGGCCACCGCGGCGGCCAGCGGCGTGGGCCACGGGTCGTAGACGGCGTCCAACAGCACCGGGATGGCCGCGAAGATGTCCGCATACCGCGCCCCGACCTCCGCGGGGATCGTGCTGACCAGCACCCCCGCGCCGGCCACCGCGGCGGGCAGCTCGTCGCTGTCCAGCCCCACGAACCGCGTCCGCACCCCGATTCCCGTGCCGAGATCCACCAGCCGGGCAGCCTTATCCGGATCGCGCGCGACGACGGTGATGGCGGTGACACCCAGCTGGGCCAGCCCCAGCACGGCCGCCGGCGCGGTCCCACCCGACCCGCACACCAGCGCAGGCCCGGCCGCTTCCACTTCTGACGCCAGCGCCCCCGCTACGCCGTCGATGTCGGTGTTGTCGGCCCGCCAGCCCGCCGGCGTGCGGACGAGCGTGTTGGCCGACCCCACCCGCTCGGCGCGTTCGGTGCGCTCGTCGGCGAACCGCAACGCGGCGAATTTGCCCGGCATGGTCACCGACACCCCGACCCACTCGGGCCCGAACCCGCCCACCACCGCGGGCAGCTGCCCGGCGTCGCACTCGATGCGCTCGTAGGTCCAGTCGTGCAGCCCCAGCGCCCGGTAGGCGGCCAGGTGCAGTTGCGGGGACTTCGAGTGGGCGATCGGCTTGCCGAGCACCGCCGCTTTTCGGGGTGCGCCGTCAGCGCGCGCTATCGAGGACACCGTTGCGCTTAGCCAGCTCGATGTTGGCCAGATGCTGCTGATAATCCTTGGTGAACAGCGTCGTTCCCTGGGCATCGATGGTGACGAAGTACAACCAGTCACCGGGCTCGGGATGCTCGGCGGCGTGCAGGGCGTCGACCCCGGGCGAACAGATCGCGGTCGCCGGCAACCCCTGCGACACGTAGGTGTTCCACGGCGTCTTCTGGGCCCGGTCGGCATCGGTGGTGGCCACTTCCCGGCGGTCCAGCGGATAGTTGACCGTCGAGTCGAATTCCAGCGTGTGGTGTGCGTGCAGGCGGTTGTAGATGACCTGCGCGACCTTCGCGAAGTCCTGCGACTTGGATTCCTGCTCCACCAGCGACGCCACCACCAGGATGTCGTAGGGCGACAGGCCCATGGCCTGGGCGGTGTCCACCAACCCCGACTTCATGTATTCCACGGCGCCGGTGCTGATCAGCCCGGACAGGATCGTCTCGGCCGACGTGGAGGGGTCGACGTTGAAGGTTCCCGGCGCGATCAGCCCCTCGATCCGGCGATGATCCTTGCCGAGCTCGGTGAACGGCTCGAGCGCCCACGGCGGCACCGCCAGCGCGGCGGGTGTGCTGTTGGTCGCCGCCGCCCGCAGCTCCTCCACCGCGACGCAGTGCTGGTTGCCGTCCAGGGTGACGCAGGTGGCGCGGGAGATCAGCGTCAGGATGCCCGGTGTCACCTTGTTGGTCTTCATGTCGGTGGTGTCGTCGAGTTGGCGGCCCTCCGGGATGACCAGCCGGCCCACCCGGCTGTTGGGGTCGGCCAGCCGCTCGACGGCGTTGGCCGCAGGGATCTCGGTGCGCATCCGGTAGAAACCGGGCTGGATCGACGAGATCTTGGTGTTGCCGTGCGCGGCGTTGACGAATGCCCGGACCGTCTTGGTCACCTGCTCGTGCTGCAGCGTCTCCCCGACCATGGTGGTCGAGTCGCCGTCCTTGATCTGAATCACGATGTCGCGCTTGCCGTTTCCGGTGTAGTCGTCGTCGGCCCCGAACATCGTGTGCCACAGCTTGGCGCCGACGAAAACCCCGACCAGCACGACGACGGCGACGACCGCGACCACGATCGTGCCGGCGAGCCGCCGCCGGCGGCGCCCCCGCTCGGCCCGATTGCGGGCCACGCGGCCGCCTTTGCGCGACGGGCCGACCGCTTCGGGTTCGGCCCGTTCACGCCGTGCGCTGTCAACCATCGGTGGACTCCCCCGCGGTCAGGGTGGCTCGGCGTTGGTCGAGCCAGCTCTGCAGGATGGCCACCGCGGCCGCCTGGTCGATCACTGCCCGCTGCTCCCTGGCGCGGACGCCGGCCGCGCGCAGCGATCGCTGCGCGCTGACGGTGGTCAGGCGCTCGTCGGTCAGCCGCACCGGTATGGGGGCGATGCGCCGGGCCAGTTCGCCGGCCAGCTCCATCGCGTCGACCGCCGACGGGCCGGTGCGGTCGGCCAGTGTCCGCGGCAGCCCGACGACCACCTCGACCACCCCGAGCTCCGCGGCCAGCTCGGCCAGCCGCCGCACGTGTTTGCCGGAGCGGTCGCGGCGCACGGTTTCCACCGGGGTGGCCAGGATGCCGTCGGGGTCGCTGCAGGCGACGCCGATGCGCACGCTGCCGACGTCGATGCCGAGACGCCGTCCCCGGCCAGGGTCGCCGGGCCGGTCGGGCAAGCGATGCTCTGTGGAAACCACTCAGCCGACCCGCGCTATCTCAGAGCGGACGGCCTCGAGCGCGGCGTCGATGCGGGTCGGGTCCTTTCCGGAACCCTGCGCCAGATCGGGCTTGCCCCCGCCGCGGCCGTCGACGGTCGCGGCCAGCTGCTTGATCAGGTCGTTGGCGCGGATGCCGAGCTCTTGGGCGGCCGGGTTGGCGGCGATCGCGTACGGCACGGTGCCGCCCTCGCCCTCCGCGATCAGCGCCACCACGGCGGGGTCGCTGCCCAGCTTGCCGCGGATGTCGCCCACCAGGGAACGCAGGTCGCCCGCCGTCATCCCCGCGGACATCCGTTGCGCCACCACACGGACGTTACCGATACGCTCCGCGCCGGCCGCGGCGTTGGTCGCGGCGGCGCGCGCCCCGGCCAGCCGCGCGCGTTCGAGCTCCTTCTCAGCGGCCTTGAGCCGCTCCACCAGGCCGGCCACCCGCGCGGGCACCTCGTCGGACGGCACCTTCAGCGACGACGCCAGCCCCGCCATCAGGGCGCGCTCCTTGGCCAGGTGGCGGAACGAGTCCAGCCCGACGTAGGCCTCGACCCGGCGGACCCCGGAACCGACCGACGATTCGCCCAGGATGGTCACCGGCCCGATCTGCGCCGAGTTGTGCACGTGGGTCCCACCGCAGAGTTCCAGCGAGAACGGGCCGCCGATCTCCACCACCCGCACCTGTTCCGGGTAGCTCTCGCCGAACAGCGCGACCGCCCCCATGGCCTTGGCCTTCTCGAGTTGCTCGGTGAAGGTGTGCACCTCGAAGTCGGCCTGGACGGCCTCGTTGGTGACCTCTTCGATCTGGGTGCGCTGCTCGTCGGACAGCGAACCCTGCCAGTTGAAGTCGAAGCGCAGGTAACCCGGGCGGTTCAGCGACCCGGCCTGAACGGCGTTGGGGCCCAGCACTTGTCGCAGCGCGGCGTGCACCATGTGGGTGCCCGAGTGCCCCTGGGTGGCGCCACGGCGCCATTCCGGGTCGACCGCCGCGACGACGGTGTCGCCCTCCACGAATTCGCCGGATTCGACGTTGACCCGGTGCACCCAAAGGGTTTTGGCGATCTTCTGCACGTCGGTGACCGCCGCCCGGGCGCACTCTGAGGCTCCCGTCCCGCTGATGGTGCCCTCGTCGGCGATCTGCCCGCCGGATTCGGCGTAGAGCGGGGTGCGGTCCAGCACGAGTTCGACCTGATGGGAGCCATCGGTGCCGTGGGTGACCACCGGTACCCGCTTCCCGTCGACGAAGATACCCAGAATCCTTGCCTCGGAAGCCAGTTCGTCGAAGCCGGTGAATTCGGTGGGGCCGGCGTCGACCAGCTCGCGGTAGGCGCTCAGGTCCGCGTGCGCGTGCTTGCGCGCGGCGGCGTCCGCCTTCGCCCGGCGGCGCTGTTCGGCCATCAGCTCCCGGAAGCCGATCTCGTCGACTTGCAGGCCGGCCTCGGAGGCCATCTCCAGGGTCAGCTCGATCGGGAACCCGTAGGTGTCGTGCAGCGTAAAGGCGTCGGAGCCGGAAATCGCTTTCTTACCAGACGCTTTCGTGGTGCCGGCCACGTCGTCGAACAGCTTCGAGCCGGCCGCCAGCGTGCGGTTGAACGCGGTCTCCTCGGCGACGGCGATGCGCCTGATCCGGTCGAAGTCGGCGACCAGTTCGGGATACGACGGCCCCATCGCGTCGCGCACGGTGGCCATCAGCTCGCCGACGATCGGGCCTTCGATGTCGAGCAGCTTGGCCGATCGGATCACCCGGCGCAGCAGCCGGCGCAGCACGTACCCGCGCCCGTCGTTGCCGGGAGTGACGCCGTCGCCGATGAGGATCGCCGCGGTACGGCTGTGGTCGGCGATGACCCGGTAACGCACGTCGTCTTCGTGGTTGCCGGCGTCGTACCCGCGCGGGGCGCGGGCGGCCACGGCATCGATGACGGGCCTCAGCAGATCGGTCTCGTAGACGTTGTGCACGCCCTGCAGGATGAACGCGACCCGCTCGACGCCCATGCCGGTGTCAATGTTCTTGCGCGGCAACGGCCCCAGGATTTCGAAGTCGGTTTTGCCGGTGCCCTCGCCGCGTTCGTTCTGCATGAACACGAGATTCCAGATCTCGATGTAACGGTCTTCGTTGGCCACCGGGCCGCCGCCGATGCCGAACTCCTCGCCGCGGTCGTAGTAGATCTCCGACGACGGGCCGCACGGACCGGGGATGCCCATGGACCAGTAGTTGTCTTCCATGCCGCGGCGCTGGATCCGCTCGGCCGGCAGCCCGGCGATCTCCTGCCACAGCTGCACGGCCTCGTCGTCGTCGAAATAGACCGTCGTCCAGATTCTTTCGGGATCCAGCCCGTAGCCGCCCTTGGACACCGGATTGGTCAGCAGGGTCCACGCCAGCTCGATGGCGCGGCGCTTGAAGTAGTCGCCGAACGAGAAGTTGCCGGCCATCTGGAAGAAGGTGTTGTGCCGGGTGGTGATGCCGACCTCGTCGATGTCGGGCGTGCGGATGCACTTCTGGATGCTGGTGGCCGTCGAGTACGGCGGTGTGCGCGCGCCCAGGAAGTACGGCACGAACTGGACCATGCCGGCGTTGACGAAGAGCAGGTTGGGGTCGTCGAGGATCACCGATGCGCTGGGCACCTCGGTGTGACCCGCCTTCACGAAGTGATCAAGAAATCGCTTCCTGATCTCGTGTGTCTGCACTTCTGGTCCGCTTCTTCCTGTTTGCTTTTTCTGCGTGGACGTCTATTCCAGCGTATTCGCCGGAATAGCTGGCTACCGGGCCGCTAACCCTCCAGAAAGCTCAACCGCACCGAGCGGTGCGGGTTGTCCCGGTTCAGGTCGACCAGCACGATGCTTTGCCACGTGCCCAGCATCGGCTCGCCGGCAGAGACCGGCACCGTCACCGACGGCGCGACCAGCGCCGGCATCACGTGGTCGGCGCCGTGGCCCGGGGAGCCATGCGAGTGCCGGTAGCGGTCGTCGCGCGGCAGCAGCCGCTCCAGCGTGTCGACGAGGTCGTCGTCGGAGCCGGCCCCGGTCTCGATGATGGCGACGCCCGCCGTCGCGTGCGGGACGAACACGTTGCACAAGCCGTCGCCCCGCGACCAGCAGAAGCCCCGTACCGCCTCGGTCAGATCGACGATGCGGCGCCGTGTCGTGTCCACGTCGAGCACATCGGTATGCATCCGAACCAGCCTACGGCGCACCTGTTGCGACCAGCCAATCGTTTGTGATCGCGACCACATCAAGGCATTGCGGCGCGCAACGGGCAGGAGGAAGGTAACTGGTGGGGCCGGTGGCCCACCGGGCCCCTTGGTACCAGCCCAACTGAGGAGGTCGGCCGTGTACGCACGCTCCACCACCATCCAGGCGCAACCCTTATCGGTAGACATCGGCATCGCGCACGTTCGCGACATCGTCATGCCGGCCCTCACGGAGATCGACGGGTGTGTCGGACTGTCGCTGTTGGTCGACCGGCAGTCCGGAACCTGCATCGCCACCAGCTCGTGGGACAGCATCGACGCCATGCGCGCCAGCGCCGAACGGGTCGCGCCGATTCGCGATCAGGCCGCGCTGATGTTCGACGGCAGCGCGCGGGTCGAGGAGTGGGACATCGCTTTGCTGCACCGCGACCATCCGTCCCGTCCGGGAGCCTGCGTGCGGGCCACCTGGCTCAAGGTGGTGCCGGATCAGCTCAGCCGATCGCTGGACTTCTACCGGTCCTCGGTGCTGCCGGAGATGGAGGATCTCGACGGCTTCTGCAGCGCCAGCCTGCTGGTCGACCATCCCGCGTGCCGGCGGGCGGTGTCCTGCTCGACGTTCGACTCGATGGACGCCATGGGCCGCAACCGCGACCGCGCCACCGAACTGCGCAGCAGGCGGGTGCGGGAGCTGGGCGCCGAAGTCGTTGACGTCGCCGAATTCGAGCTGGCGATCGCCCACCTGCGGGTGCCCGAGCTGGTCTAGCGCGGGGTTTTGCTCGCCGAGTGTGCGGCCAGCCGCACAGCGAGCGCTGAGTGTGCGGCTCGCCGCACACTCGACGCGCTACGGCAGGGCGTCGCCCGGGAAGCCGCGGCAGGGGTGCACCTCGAAGGTGAAGACGCCGCTCGCCACACCCGGGTCGTCGACCATGACGGCGGCGGCATCGTCGACCGTGGCCGCGAACACCGCGACCCCGCACACGTCGGAGCCGTCGGTGACCGGCAACACGATCGGCATGACGCCGTCGTCGCGCAGCCCGAAATTGCGGCGCCCGTGCTCCCAGACGGTCCCCGGGGTGGTGTCCTCGCCGAAGCGCGGCCCCTGCTTGAGGATGACGACGCTGTAGGGCTTGGTGGTGGCCAGTAGTCGGCCCATTTCCTCGTCAGTGAAGGTTTTCATCACCGTCCCCGCTTCCTGCGGATGATCGCCCGCAACCGTTCCAGCCGCCCGGCCATCTCCCGCTCGCCGCCGCGGCCGGTCGGCCGGTAGTAGTCCACGCCCACCAGCTCGTCCGGCGGATACTGCTGGGCGACGACGCCGTCGGGATCGTTGTGCGAGTACTGGTAGCCCTGCGCGTGTCCCAGCGCTGCCGCGCCCGAATAGTGCCCATCGCGCAGATGGGGCGGCACCAGGCCGGCTTTGCCCGCCCTGACGTCGTCCATCGCGGCCGCCAGCGCGGTGGTAACGGAGTTCGACTTGGGCGCGGTGGCCAGGTGGATGGTGGCGTGCGCCAGCGTCAGCTGCGCCTCGGGCATGCCGATCAGCTGCACGGTCTGGGCGGCCGCCACCGCGATCTGCAGCGCGCTCGGATCGGCCATGCCGATGTCCTCGCTGGCCAGGATCATCAGCCGGCGCGCGAGGAACCGCGGGTCCTCGCCCGCGACGAGCATGCGGGCCAGGTAGTGCAGCGCCGCGTCGACGTCGGAACCGCGCACCGACTTGATGAAGGCGCTGATGACGTCGTAGTGCTGGTCGCCGTCGCGGTCGTAGCGCACCGCGGCCTTGTCCAGCGACTGCTCGATGGTCTCGACGCTGACGGAGTCGCCTGCCGCCTGAGCCGATTCGGCCGCGACCTCCAGCGCGGTCAGCGCCCGGCGGGCGTCGCCGGCGGCCAGCTGCACCAGCAGGTCGACGGCCTCGGGCGAGACCGCGACCCGACCGTCGAGCCCGCGGGGGTCGTCGATCGCCCGCTGCACCACGGTGCGGATGTCGTCGGCGCCCAGCGGGCGCAACTGCAGGATCAGCGACCGGGACAGCAACGGCGCGACGACCGAGAACGACGGGTTCTCGGTGGTCGCCGCCACCAGCAGCACCACCCGGTTCTCCACGGCGGACAGCAGGGCGTCCTGCTGGGTCTTGGAGAAGCGGTGCACCTCGTCGATGAACAGCACCGTCTGCTCCCCGCGCAGGAGCGCGTGCCGTGCCGTGTCTATGACGGCGCGCACGTCCTTGACGCCGGCCGACAGCGCCGACAGCGCCTCGAACCGGCGGCCGGTGGCCTGGGAGATCAGTGCGGCCAGCGTCGTCTTGCCACTGCCGGGCGGGCCGTAGAGGATGGCCGACGCCACGCCCGATCCCTCGACCAGGCGGCGCAGCGGCGATCCGGGCGCCAGCAGGTGCTCCTGGCCGACCACCTCGTCCAGCGAGGCCGGCCGCATGCGCACCGCCAGCGGTGCACCGGCCGACACGCCCAGGGCGTGATCGCTTGTCGGCGGCGCGCCGGGCAGGTCAAAAAGACCGTCGGACACGGCTTCAGGCATACCACGAAAACGAATCCGGGCGCCGGGCACTCATCTTTGCTAAGTTCCCGTGTGCGCGTGCCCACAGGTTGAGTCAACAGCTAGGACGGACATGAGCCAGCCTCCCGAGTATCCAGGCACCCCGGCCGATCCCCACGGCAGCGAGTAGGCCTCGACGGGCGTGCGGCAATGGGGCGCGGGCCGCAGCCGCACCACGTGCGGATACACCTGGCTG
>NZ_LZKF01000071.1:0-3626 GCF_001672665.1 Mycobacterium sp. E2238
GCCCGTGAACTGGCCCGGGCGGCCAGCGAGGCGGTGAACGCGGCGTACGAGCCGGTCGCTGTCGGCGTTGGCGCAGGGCCCCTTGGCACCCGGCCGTTCGAGGCGGTCTATCCGAACCCGGACGACACCGGCTTCAGCCCGTATCCGGTTGAGGTA
This sequence comes from Mycobacterium sp. E2238, assembly GCF_001672665.1. Taxonomy (NCBI): domain Bacteria; kingdom Bacillati; phylum Actinomycetota; class Actinomycetes; order Mycobacteriales; family Mycobacteriaceae; genus Mycobacterium; species Mycobacterium sp. E2238. The sequence continues at coordinate 157 of NZ_LZKF01000071.1, forward strand.
CCTGCGCCGCCGCCGCATCGGCCCTTGTGGGGTGGCCGGGCGCCGCTGGTGGGGATCGGGGCGGCGGTCGTCCTGGTGATCGCCGGGCTGACCGTGGCGCTGGTATCGGCGTTGATGAGCGGTGGTTCGCCGCCGCCGCGGACCGCTCAGGCGCCGGCGCCCCCTGCGTCGAGTGCGCCGCCACCCAAGACGCCGACCCTGTCGGCCCCGGTGAAGGGCGCCGACGGGTTGGGGTTCGTCGGCGAGACGGCCCGCTGCGACCCGGGGAACCCGCCGGCCGCCGTGCTGCGCACCGCCAAGTCGCTGGTCGTGGTGTGCCAAAACCTCAGCGGCAGTTACTACTACCGCGGCGAGCGCATTCGCGACGGCGCGCATATCGAACTGTCGAACGCCGAGCGGGTCGGGGACGGGTTCGATGTCACCAACCCGGTCGACGGAGTGGTCTACGAGGTGCGCCCGAATCGGCTCAGGATCATCAGTGGCAGCCACGTCGATTCGTCGGAACCGGTGCTGCAGTACGCCACCGCATCCTGATCACCGCGGGCGGAGCCTGTTCGGCTTTGCCATCGCGACCTCGTTTGCCACCGACGAGGGGACCTTGTCCTCTGGCCGTGTATCGGCTCGGGGTGAAGACTCGGGTACCTGCTCGAAGAGGAAGTTCCGATGCATGACTGCGTCACAACCACCGACGGGCGGGGCCAGTGTCCCGCCGCATCCGAAGGATGATCCGTTCTACTCGTACACCGGCAAGAAGCCGCTGGGGAACATCACGCGGGGAACGGTGCTGAAGACGCGCGGTGTCCGGTACGACATCGTAGGTTTGCCAACGTTTCTCACGACCACACAGCTGCTCTACCGGTCGACAAGTCAGACCCAAACCCCAACGGTCAACGTCACCTCGGTCATTTGGCGGCGGGGGTTGAGAGACAAGACGAAGGTGATCTCCTATCAGTCCGCCTACGACTCGCTCAACCAGAGCGACGAGCCGTCGTATGCGATCTCGGGCGGAAAACCCACGCTGGCCGGAGTCGTCCCCAACGTTGAGCTGGGGGTTTTCGGCCCGTTCCTCGCCGAGGGTTACACGGTCATCGTCCCCGACACCGAGGGCCAGCAGGCGGACTTCGCCGCGGGCCCCGAATATGGAATGAACACGCTCGACTCGATCCAGGCCGCGTTGAACTCGTCGACCATCGACGGCGACGCAAAGGTTGCGATGCTCGGATACTCCGGAGGTGCGATCGCCACCGAGTGGGCCGCCGAATACGCCAAGACGTACGCGCCCGACGTCCACAAGCGCCTGATCGGCGCGGCGATAGGCGGCGTGCTCGTCCACCCGGCGCACAACCTGCGCTACGTCGAGGGCAGCCAGATGTGGGCCGGTGTCATGCCGATGGCGCTCGTCGGCATCGCGCGCGCATTCGCAATCGATTTCACGCCGTATCTCAGCAACCGCGGCATAAGGATCTGCAACGAGATCCAGAATGCGTCGATCGTCGATGTACTCGGCTTGCGGTACGCGCGTTTGAAGTGGAAGGACTTGGCCAAACCCCAGTATCCGACTCCGGAGAGCATCCCGCTCTATGTCGAGACGGTCAACAAGCTGATCATGGGAACCGCTGGCACGCCGAGGATCCCGCTGTTCATCGGCCAGGGTGCCGGCGGTGAGCGCGAGGGCACGGCGGGTAACAAGCCGGGCATCGGAGCCGGCGACGGCGTGATGATCGCCGGCGACGTGCGCACGCTCGCCCGGAAATACTGCGCGGCGGGCACGGCGGTCCAGTACGAGGAATACGAGACGCTCAGCCACATCTTGAGTCTCGTGCCCTGGTTGCCGGGCTCGATCGCCTGGATCAAGCAGCGCTTCGCCGAAGTGCTTCCGCCACAGAATTGTTCGTCGATCCGGCCGGGCAACCCGATCCCGCCGATTCCGGTTCCATAGAAAGTGACGGGCTAAGTCCGCGCTGTAATCACATCTGCAACAAGAATCACTGGTCCGAACCGGTAGACAATTTGCCCGCCTCACAGCGACAAATTGAGGCGCGCAGGGGATTCGGTGCCACCAGTCACAGGTGCAGCGGGGCGATCGATCTATGCCGGCCGCGTGCCGATCTCCAGGCCGGCCAGCTCGCAGGTGCCGTCGAACACCACTCGGCCGTATTCCCGCACCCGGCAACGCAATCGACCGGCGAGGTGCTCGAAGTCGGTGTCGATGTTGCGCCGCTCCGCTGGCAGCGGCACCGGTAAGACGTGCGGGTCCGCGCGGGTGCCGTCGCCGTCCAGCTCGATGCGGTAGCGGGGTGTGCGCGCCGACACGGTCCAGCGTCCGTCGCCGACATGCGATCGCACGGGCGCCGGCGGGGTAACCCGGATGACACGGTCGCCGAGTCGCACGACGATCCCGGTGACGTCCCTGCGGATCGGGCCGAGCGCAAGAAGGCCCCCCGAGAATGCGACCGAGACGTCAGCGTCGGCGAAATCGTGCGCCTGACCCCACCACCAGCGCTCGGGGAAGCCCGCGCCCCAGTTGCGTTCCGTGTACAGCCGGGCATCACTGAAGGACCAGGCTTCTCCGTCGAATTCGACTGTGCCGGTGGCTGTTCCGCCGAGCCGGTAGGGATGCCAGTACTGGTTGAGAAACGGGACCGACGAGAAGACGCCGCCGCCGCCAAAAGCCTTGGGCCAGTTGAACGGATCGGCGAAATGCAGGTCGAGGTGGATGCCGTCGAGGTCGATCTGGAGCCGGTCGAGGCTCGCCGCCAGACGGCAGTCGGGCGCGGTCCCGGCGTGCACCGAGAACGTGGACGATTCGGCGTGGGCACCGTCGATTTCCGCGGAGCGCACGACACCGCCGGGGTCCAGCGCGACCGCCACCGTGGCCCAGTCCCCGTCTGGATTCCGGTTCACGCTGCACAGCGCGACGACGACCCGACCCGAGGCGGCATCGGTGAGGCGCCAGAACCAGCCCTCCATTTCCGTCCCGTGCGACGGAACCGGATCGCCGAAGGGCACGTCGGCGCCGGTGCGCCGGTAGGCATGGACCAATGGCCTGGCGACGCTCGCCGCTATCCACCGCAGGTAGGCGCCGGTCATCGCTTGTCGGCCAGGCCCGACTGCACGATCGCGTCGTCGATGAAGCGCTGCACCGGCCGCGAGCGGAAGAATCCCGTGTGACCGCCTGGGTACCACTGGATTTCGGGTTTGCTCCAGTGCTCCCAGAGTCGGGTGACCTGGTCGCGCGGGTGCACCAGCCGGTCGGCGAGGCCGGCGTAGATGAAGCGACCCTCTTTCGGCACGCGCGGGGTCAGGGCCAGCGGCGAGACCATCCGGCCGAGCGGCTTGGCCGAGTCCATCGTGCGGCGCAGGGCGGCGTGGCCGCTGAGGCCGGCGTGCCGGGCGACCAGGTCCACCAGGTCGACGGCAGGCACGCCCAGGATCGCGCACGTGAGGCCGTCGTCGAGGCTGGCGATCAG
>NZ_LZKF01000072.1:0-21174 GCF_001672665.1 Mycobacterium sp. E2238
AATGTTCTGGGCCGCATCGGAATAGACCGCCGTCGTCTTGCCGAACAGCCTCCAGTCCTTATCGATGGTGTCCATCCTCGACTCGGCGACTACGACCAGCAACACGCTGACCGAGAACCAGCGGTCGGTCGACACGCTGTTGTTGTCGGCGGTCGGCTTGAGCCAGACCGGCATCAACGTCATCGGCAGGAACGAATCCAACATCGTGCGGTCCATCAACCTGCTCGATCCGACCACGGCGCTGCTGAACAAGTACTCGCCGACGTTCACCTGCCTGTTCCAGGGCGCGCAATGGTACGTCGACCACGGCGGTCGAGACGCACTGGGCGGCAACGGTTACTCGGTGATCTTGGACGCCGGGCTGTTGTTCGGTGACGACCCCTACCGCTACCCGAAACACCTTCCGAAGACGAACGCCACCGGCGGCCCCGGGGGCAAGCCCAGCTGTGGGTCGCTGCCCGACCCGAGTGCCAACTTCCCGGTGCGTGCGCTGGTTACCGACACCGGGTGGGGTGCGGCTCCGAACGAGATCCGCACCAACATGGCCGTCGGCAATCCGTGGTGGGCGAACTGGTTCCCGACCACGAAGAACCCGCCGGAAGCGCCGCGCTACTTCTACCGTGGGGGACAACCGCCGCCGTGAAAAGACGAAAGATGTCCGCCATCATCGTGCGCATCGCCGCTTTCACGGCGGTGTGCGCGGTCTTCACGTTCACCCTGATCACCGTGTTCGGTCAATTTCGCTTCGAGGACCGCACCGGCTACCAGGCCGTTTTCACGAACATCTCCGGGCTGAAGTCCGGCAACTTCGTGCGCATCGCGGGGGTGGAGGTCGGCAAGGTCGGAGACCTGCACTTGCAGCGCGACGGCACCGTCGTGATCGGTTTCTCGGTGGACAAAGGTGTGCGCCTCACCGAGGGCACCAAAGCCCTTGTGCGCTATGAGAACTTGATCGGTGACCGATACCTCGCGCTCGAGGAGGGGCCCGGCTTCCCGCAGCGGCTACCGGCGGGCGCAACGATTCCGTTGGCCCGGACGTCGCCCGCATTGGACATCGATGCGCTGATCGGTGGGTTCCGGCCGCTGTTCCGGGCGCTGGACCCCGACCAGGTCAACGCGTTGTCCGGTCAATTGCTCCGAATCTTCCAGGGACAAGGCGGAATCCTCGCCTCGGTGCTGGCCCAGACCTCGATGCTGACCTCGACGTTGGCCGGGCGCAGTGAACTGATCAGCGAGCTGATCACAAACCTGAACACCGTGTTGCACACCTTTGCCACCCGCGATCGCGAGTTCTCTGACGGCCTCGACAAGCTGTCGGAGTTTGTGGATGGCTTGGCGCGGCGCAAAGACGACATCTCCACGGGGCTCGCCTACATCAACGCGGCGGCCGGTTCGGTCGCCGATCTCCTTGTCCAGGCCCGCCAGCCGATCAAGGACGTCGTGCACGAGACGGATCGCATGTCAGCGCAGGTGCTTTCGGATCGTGACTACGTCGATAACCTCCTCAAGCAACTGCCCGATATCTACCAGGTCCTGGCAAGACAAGGCCTCAACGGTGATTACTTCGGCTTTTACTTTTGCGAGGTCCTGATGAAGGTCAACGGAAAGGGCGGCAACCCGATCTTCATCAAGCTGGTCGGGCAGCCGAGCGGACGGTGCACGCCGCAATGAACCAGTCCAAAATCAAAGCCGGCGTCCGGCAAAGCCCATGGAAGATCGGCGCGATGGGTGTCTTCATGTTGGCCTGTGTGACCGTTGCGGCCTTCAACTACGAGAAGCTCCCATTCATCAAGAACACCAACGACTACGCGGCATACTTCTCCGAGGCCGGCGGCATTCGAACGGGTAACTCGGTGCGAGTTTCCGGGATGGGGGTCGGCAGGGTCACCGACATCAAATTGGAGGGGACCAAGGTCCGGGTCGGCTTCACCGTCCGCAAATTCATCACGCTGGGCGACCGCACCGAAGCCGCGATCAAGACCGAAACCATCCTCGGCGCCAAGATGCTCGAGCTCACCTCCCGCGGCGAGGGAAAGCTCTCGGGCACCATTCCCCTGAATAGGACCCACTCGCCGTACGACCTCCCCGATGCGCTCGGAGACCTGACCACACAGATCAGCGGGCTGGACACCGCGCAGTTATCCTCTGCTCTAACCACTTTGGCGGACACCTTCAGGCAAACACCCTCGGAGGTCAGGCCCGCGTTGGAAGGTGTGGCCCGGTTCTCCGAGACACTGAACAACCGCGACACGCAGCTGCGCAACCTGCTGGGGAACGCGAACAAGGTCTCGACGGTGCTGGGCCGTCGCAGCCAACAAATCGCCGCTCTGGTGGCGGACTCCAATGCGCTGCTCGCGGCGCTGCTGGACGAACGCGATTCCATCGACGCGCTGATGAACAATCTCACCGCGGTGTCACATCAGGTTTCGGGGCTGGTCAACGACAACAGGACGCAGCTCAAGCCGGCCCTCGACAAGCTCAACGGCGTGCTCGAGGTCCTCGACAACCGCAAGCAGGACATCCAGGCGAGCCTGCCCAAATTCAAGCGCTACGCGATGTCGTTCGGCGAATGCCTAGGCTCTGGACCGTTTTTCAAGGCCTACGTGGCCAACCTGATACCGGGGCAGCTCAGCGGGCCGACGATCGATGCGCGCATGTACAACCGGTTCTTGGACCCCGAGCAGAAGCTGCCTTCTGAGTCGGTGGACCCGCCCACCGGAACGCCGCCCGTGCCGCCGGAGCAGGCGCCGCACCCGATTTGGTCTCAGCCCCCCTCGCCGGGGCCGGCGCCGGGCCCACCGCCCGAGCCCGCGAACGCCGGCACGGGGGGACAGTGATGAGCCGGCGCACGCTGCAACGACTGACCGCGATCAGCCTGGTCGGCACCCTCGCCGTGGCTTCGTTCCTGGTCGGCTCGAAGCTGTGGAAGGACGTCGAAAAGAACACCTACACGGCATATTTCACCGAGGCGAACGGCCTCTTCGTCGGCGACGATGTGCGGATCCTCGGCGTCTCGGTCGGCGTTATCGACAAGATCGAGCCGCAACCCAATAGCTCCAAGGTGACGTTTTCCGTCGACAAGCAGTACGCCATCCCGGCCGACGCCCGCGCCGCGATCCTGTCGCCGTCCCTGGTGACGCCCCGGGCGGTTCAACTCGTTCCCGCGTACTCGGGCGGCCCGAAGCTGAGCCCCGGCGCCTCGATACCGCTCGGTCGCACAGCGGTCCCCGTCGAATGGGATGACTTCCGCAAGCAGCTGGAAAAGCTGACCGAGGCGCTGCAGCCGACCTCCGCGGACGGGGTGAATTCGATCGGTGAGTTCATCAACTCGACCGCCGACAACGTGCGCGGCCAAGGTGACACCGCCCGCGACACCGTGATTAAGCTCTCCGCGGCGATCTCGGCGCTCGGCGATCACGCCGACGACATCTTCAGCACGGTGCGCAATCTGCAGCTGTTGGTGTCGGCGCTGTCTTCCAGCAGTGATCTGCTGGCCTCGTTCAACCAGAACTTGGCCAGCGTGACCACACTGCTCACCAACACGCCCAACGAAGTCGCCACTGCCGTCAAGGGTCTCGACGGGGCACTCACCGATCTGCGCGATTTCCTCTCCGAGAACCGGGAAGCGATGGGTGTCACGTTCGACCGGCTGGCTTCCGTCACGACCGCGTTGAACGACAGTCGCATGGACATCAAACAAATCCTGCACATCGCCCCGACGGTGTTCCAGAACTTCCTCAACATCTACCAGCCGGCGCAAAGCGCGATGACCGGCATCATCGCGCTGAACAACTTCGCCGACATCCCGCAATGGATCTGCAGTTCCATCGAGGCCGCATCGCGGGCCCGCTTGGACCGGGTGTCGAAGCTGTGCCTGCAGTACATCAACCCGATCATCAAAAACCGGCTCTACAACTACATTCCCGCCGGGCTCAACCCCTTTGTCGGGACTCAGGCCCGGCCGGGCGAGATCACCTACAGCGAGGACTGGCTCCGGCCCGGGTACACCCCTCCGGCACCGCCGCCCGACGCAACCCCGCCGCCGCCCGACGCACCCCCACCTCCGGCGTCCACCGAACCGCCGCCGGGTGAGGCACCCGCGCCGCCACCACCACCGAACGGCACGGTCAACTCGACCCAGGTGTTGCGGGATCTGATGCTTCCGGCGGGTGCCTCATGAGGCGCGCGATGGGGACGTTGCTCTGCCTTGTCTGCGTCGCCGTCCTTCCCGCCTGTGGGTGGAAGGGGCTGAACTCGTTCACCTTGCCCGGCACCTCCGGGAACGGGCCGGGCTCCTACACCGTCCAGGCCCAGATGCCCGATGTCGTGACCATTCAGGAGAACACGCGGGTTCGGGTCGACGATGTCAACGTCGGCAACGTGACCAAGATTCAGCTGCAGGACTGGCACGCACTGGTCACCATGCGCATCAACGGGGATGTGCATCTGCCGGCCAATTCGACGGCCAAGCTGGGCCAGACCAGCTTGCTCGGCTCGATGCACATCGAGCTCGCGCCACCCAAAGACGAACCGCCCGTCGGCCAGCTGAAGAACGGGTCGGTCATCCCGTTAGCGCACGCGAGCATGTATCCGACCACCGAGCAGACGCTTGCCTCCGTCTCGATCCTGCTGAACGGCGGCGGCATCGGGCAGCTGCAGGAGATCACGCAGTCGATCGCCAAGGCATTCGCCGGGCGCGAAAACGACATGCGCAGCCTGCTGAAGCAACTGGACGAGTTCATCGCCCGGACCAACGACCAGACCGACGACATCATTGCCGCGGCCGAGAATCTCAACTCGCTGGTCGGCCAGTTCGCCGATAAGGACGCAACAGTCGACAAGGCGTTGATCACCGTGCCCAAAGCGCTGAGGGTGTTGGCCGACGAGCGCACCAAGATCGCCGACGCGATCGATCAACTCGGCAAGTTCAGCGCCATCGCGGCCGATACCGTGCGCCAGAGCAAGGAATCTCTGGTCAACAACCTGCGCAGTATCGCGCCGGTGCTGCGATCGCTCGCCGACGCGGGACCGTCCTTGACCAAGGGACTGGACGGCTTGGTGGCCTACCCGTGGCCGGCGTCGACCGCGCGGAATTGGTTCCGTGGTGACTACGCCAACCTCACCCTGATTGTCGACCTGACGCTGAGCCGCCTGGACACCGGGTTCTTCACCGGCTCACGGTGGGAAGGCAACCTCACCCAGCTCGAACTGCAGTGGGGACGCACGATCGGGATGCAGCCCAGTCCGGCCACCGCGGGCAACCCGCTGACCTATCCATATCATTTCGGGGGCTACTGAATGCTGCGTCTGAACCGAAGAACGTGGATACAACTGTCGATCCTCTCGCTGGTGACGGTCGTGTCCTGTGGGGCAATGGCATTCAACTACATGAAGCTGCCGGAAACGCTCTTCGGGATCGGCGAATACGTCGTCACCGTCGACCTGCCCCAGTCGGGCGGGCTCTACCAGACCTCGGTTGTCACCTATCGCGGCACCGATGTCGGTCAGGTCAAGTCGGTCGATGTGACCGCCACCGGCGTCCGCGCGGTGCTCGCCATCAGATCCGGCGTCAAGGTGCCCGCCGACGTCCAGGCATCGGTGCACAGCCGCTCGGCGATCGGCGAGCAATACATCGAGCTCACCCCCAAGCCCGGCAAGGACGGCGAGCACGGCCGCGCGCTGCGAGCCGGGGATGTCATTCCCGCCGGCCGAGTTGACGTACCCGTCGACATCGGTCATCTGCTCGACGTGACCAACCGTGCGCTGCAGGCGATTCCGCGCGACAACCTTCGCACCGTGGTCGACGAGACGGACCGTGCGGTCGGTGGTCTCGGACCCGAGTTGTCCCGAATCGTCGACGGATCGACCGCCCTGGCCATTGCCGGAGGGCAGACCGTCGGCCCGCTCGCCGCGTTGATCGACCAGACGCCTCCGGTGCTCAACTCCCAGATCCAGACCTCGGATTCCATTGCCAGGTGGGCGAATCGCACCGCCGCCATCACGGCCCAGTTCAAGGCGCAGGACGCCGCGCTGCGGGACCTGTTGACGCAGGGCACCAACGGAGTGGAGGAAAGTCGCGCGCTGCTCGACCGGGTCACGCCCGCGCTGCCCGTGCTGTTCGCAAACCTGGTCAGCCTGGGCGACATCGCCGTCGTGTATCGCCATGACATCGAGCAGCTTCTGGTGCTGTTCCCCCAGGGCATCGCGGCCATGGCCGCAATCGTCGTGCCCAGCTCGAACACCAAGCAGGAGTACCGGGGCGCCCAGCTGGACTTCAACCTCAACATCAACCTGCCACCGCCATGCACGACGGGGTATCTGCCGCCGACTCAGCGCCGGTCGCCGGCCAACGTGGACGCACCGGACCGCCCGGCCGCGGATCTGTTCTGCCGTGTTCCGCAAGACTCGGAGTTCAATGTCCGTGGGGTGCGGAACATTCCGTGCGAGAGCAAGCCGTGGAAGCGCGCGCCCACGGTCGAACTGTGCGAAAGCGACGAAGAATACGTGCCGCTCAACGACGGCTACAACTGGAAGGGCGACCCGAACGCCACCTATAGCGGGCAGGGCGTTCCGATGTATCCGCCGGGACAAGATCCGCGGCTTCCACCGCCGCGGGGGACCGCGCCACCGGCGCCCGCGCCGCCGCCGTTCGCAGTCGCGACCTATGACCCGGCCAACGGCGACTACATCGGCCCCGATGGGCACCGCTATACCGAGTTCGACCTGGCGCACCCCCGTGCCAAGAACTGGCAGTCACTCTTGGTGCCGCCGGCGTAAGCAAAGGAGCAGGATGACCGAAGGAACGAAACAGCCCGAAACCGCTGATGCCGCCGACGAACTCGGCGAGGCGACAGCGGTCGGCGCCCACGATGTCGATGATGCCGAAACCGCGGCGGAGACCGACGAGACCACCGAGAGCACAGCCGGTTTGAAGAGCCGGCTCGCCCGCCTGCGGCACCGGGCCGGTCCGCGACTTTCGCGAACCGGGCGGGCGTTGGTGGCGGGCGGCGTCGTCGTGGCGGCCCTGGCGGGACTGACCGGTTGGCTGGGTTACCAGGCCTACCAGAAGCATGAGGCCCAAGCCCAGCGTGATCTGTTCGTGCAGGTTGCTCGTCAGGGCGCGGTGAACCTCACCACCATCAACTACACGGAGGTCGACTCAGACGTGCAACGCATCCTCGATCTGGCCACGGGGGCGTTCCGTGACGACTTCGAGCAGCGGTCCAAGCCGTTCATCGAAGTCGTCAAGGCGGCGCAGTCGAAATCGGAGGGCACGGTCACCGACGCGGGCCTGGAATCGCAGCGCGGCGACTCGGCGCAGGTGCTGGTGGCGGTCGCGGTGAAGTCGCGCACCGCCGGCGGCGAGGAGGCGCCCCGCGAATGGCGGATGCGAATAGAGGTCCGCTCGGTCGGCCAGGACGCCAAGGTCTCGAACGTGGTGTTCGTGCCATGACGACTCTCAACGAAAGGGCCATACAGGACGAGGAATTCGTCGAGGCCGACGACGAGGCCACGCCCGAGGGCGCCGTCGATATCGACGAGACGTCCGACGACCAGCCCGACACCCGCACGCGGGAACGGCGGCCGATCCCGTGGTCGCGCGTCCTTGCGTACGGGGTGCTGCCCGGACTGGCGCTGCTGCTCACGCTGACGGCGGGCTACTTCAAGTGGGTGGCGGCCTCGGCCGACGACGTGGCGCGAGCCCGCACCGAAGTGGTGAAAGTCGCCGGCGACGACGCCGTCGCCCTGTTGTCGTACAAGGCGGATTCGGTGGACAAAGACCTGGGGGCCGCGCGCGAGCGGCTGACCGGTGATTTCAAGGACGCCTACACGGAGCTGACCCGCCAGGTGGTGATTCCGGGGGCAAAAGAGAAGCACATCACCGCGGCCGCCAAAGTCGCTGCGGCAGCGCCGGTTTCAGTGACATCCCGTCACGCCGTGGTCCTGCTATTCGTCAACCAAACCGTCACCGTCGGCGAGGGCGCTCCCACCGATACCCAGCCCGTGGTCCGGGTGACGCTGGACAAGGTCAACGGCCGGTGGCTGGTCTCGCATTTCGATCCGGTGTGAGGGCAGTAACCATGATCGGGTGGGTACGCGTGATGCCCGCGGCCGTGCTGGCCGCGGCGCCGGTGATGCTGGCCGCCCCCTCGGCGCACGCCGACAACAAGCGGCTCAACAGCGCCGTCGTGTCCGCCGTCTACACCTTGCAACATCAGGCGGGCTGCACCAACGACGTCATCCGGGACAACGCGCTCACGCTGGCCGCCCAATGGCACGCCGACGACATGATGAATAACCGAAACATCAACGATGACATCGGATCTGACGGATCGACACCGCAGGACCGGGCCAATGCCGCCGGTTTCCGCGGCAAGGCGGCCGAGACGATCGCGATCAACCCGGCCATCGCCATCAGCAGCCTGGAGCTGGTCAACCAGTGGTATTACAACCCCGACGACATGGCGATCATTCGCGACTGCGCCAACAGCTCCATGGGGGTGTGGTCGGAGAACAGTATGGACCGGACCGTCGTGGTGGCGATGTACGGCCAACCGGCCCCACGCAACCGATGACAACGCTGAAAGAAGGTGCCCATTGAGCCCGACGCCGCCGAGTATGGACCTGGTCGAAAGCGCGCCGCGGTTGACCATCGGCCAACTGGCGGAATTGCGCGGCCTGGACCCGCAGCTGCAGGTGATCGACGTGCGCAGCCAGGATGAGATGGCGCGGGGCATCATCCCGGGCGCGCGGGGGATTCCATTGTCGACGCTGACTGATTCGCTTTCCGCCCTCAATCCGGCGGCCCCGGTGGTCGTTTACTGCGGCAGCGGCGATCACTCGATCGCCGCGGCGAGCCTGCTGCGAGCCTCGGGCTTCGACGACGTTTCGGACTTGGTTGGGGGATTCGCCGCCTGGCAAGGCGCCGGATTCCCGGTATCTGTCGGCAACGAGATCGTCGTCGACACACCACAAGTCGGTCCCCGGGCGGCCAAGGCACTTCTCGACGCGGGCGCGCTGCTGCTTGACGTGCGTGAGCCCGGCGAATGGTGTACCGAGCACGCGCCGACCGCGATGTTGTTGCCGGCCGAGCGCGTGCGCACTCGAGAACATGAACTGCCTCGGGACCGCCGCATCGTTGTGGTGTGCCGCTCGGGTGGACGATCCGAGGCGGTGACGGTTTCGCTTCGCCGTTCGGGCTTCGACGCGGTGAACCTGGCCGGCGGTATGTGCGCGTGGGCGGCCGCCGGATTACCGGTCGTTACCCATGGTGGCGGGCCCGCACTTGTCGTCCACCGCGAGGATCCGCTCAATTGCGAGACATCGCTTCCCGAGCTGATCGGTGGCGTCGTGATGCCCTCCGACCACTTCTACGTCCGCAACCACTTCAGCACGCCGGTGGTAGATCCGGACCAATATGAGCTGACGGTCGGCGGAACGGTCGAGCGGACGTTACGGCTGCGCTTGGGCGATTTGCACAACATGCCGAAACAGTCGATAGTCGCCACGCTGGAATGCGCGGGCAACGGTCGCGCACAGTTCGATCCACCCGTCGACGGCGAACAGTGGCGGTTCGGGGCGGCGAGCACCGCCGAATGGACGGGTGTTCCGCTCGTCGAGATTCTTGATCGGGCGGGCCTGGCGGCGCAGGCCCACGATGTCGTGTTCCGTGGCGCCGATGCGGGTTTGGTCGACGGCGCGACGGCGCCGGTGCGATTCGAGCGCGCCTTGTCGGTACGGGATGCTTGCGACTCGGGTGCGATCGTCGCCTATGCGATGAACGGCGAGCCGCTACCACTGCAGCACGGTCGCCCCGTCCGGCTGATAGTGCCGGGCTGGTATTCCGTCGCGTCGGTCAAGTGGCTCACCGAGATTGAAGTCGTTGACCATGTTTTCGAGGCCTTCTTCCAAACGAAGCGGTACCACTACGAATGGGACGGTGGCGACGGCGTCGTCCGTGAGCCGGTCCGCCTGCAGCGTGTCCGCGCGCTGATCGCCCAGCCCGCCGATGGCGCCACGGTGACCGCCGGGACAATCGTCGTGCGAGGCGTCGCCTGGTCGGGCGCGGCGCCGATAGATCGCGTGGACGTTTGTATCGGCGGCGGCCCGTGGCAGGCCGCCCGACTGGTCGGTGAACGCCGCCGGCACAGCTGGCAATGGTGGGAGCTGTTCACCCGATGCGACGTTGTTGGGACCCAGACCGTACGTGCGCGGGCTACCGACGAGGCGGGCAACACGCAGCCGGAGCAACCGGACTGGAACCGGTTCGGGTACGGCGGCAACGCGATTCAGGCGATTTCCATCGAGGTTCTCCCGGGCCCGCAGGCCTAGCCGTCGAGTCGCGACAGCGCCGTCTCCACGTCCGAGGTCGTGCCGCGGTTATAGGGCAGTTTGGACAGCGCCGCGGCCATGGCGCAGGTGTCGCTCAGGGCGGAGTAAGCGCCGCTCAACGGCCCGCGAGACGACGCCCGCGGCCACTGGCTTCGGCAAACTACCGGGGAAGCGGATGTCCGCGCCGATTGAAACCCCGGTGATTCCTTTGGGCCGAATATGGGACGGCTTGGGGGCGGCCGGGCGGCGCTAACGGCTGGAGAGGGAGTCGGACCCCTCCGAGGTGGCGCGGCCGTCCTTGGCGATTTCTTCGCAGGCGCACCACTGACCCCGGTCCTGCAGCCTTCGCCGAAGTTGCGTGCCGCGCTTGAGCATCAGGTGCTGCGTGTAGACCTTGTCGCGCTGCTGCGGCGAGAATGCCAAGTCCAAGTTGATCGGCAGGCCGGCCCAATCGACCCGATCATCGTCCGCGGCGCTCCGCAGCCGGCACTGCAATGGGCAGACCCGCACGCTGTCTTCGAGGGGCCCGTCAAAGTCCAGAGCCACGCCTACGTCCCTCCTCGACGCAACCAATGACTGAATGTTGCAGCGAGCTTGTTTCAGCGACAGGCGCGCGACGTTTCCGTCGTATTACGAGTGGGGCGAGGCGGGAGGCTCAGTAGACGTCGCGGTGGTAGCGCTTGTCGGCGCTCAGCGACTGGACGTACTCCTTTGCCCCGTCGGCGTCGAGGCCGCCGTGTTCGGCCGCGATCTCGCAGAGCGCGCGGTCGACGTCCTTGGCCATGGGGTCTGCCGTACCGCAGACGTACAGCTGGGCGCCGTCTTGCAGCCAGCGCCACAACTCGGATCCACGGTTGCGCATCAGATGCTGCACGTAGACCTTCTGCTGCTGGTCCCGAGAGAACGCGAGGTCCAGTTCGGTGAGGAAACCGTCGTCACGCATCTGCTCGAGTTCGTCGCGGTAGTAGTAATCGGTGGCGGCGTGCTGCTCGCCGAAGAACAGCCAGTTGGGTCCGGTGTGCCCGAGCGCGCGACGCTCCTGCAGGAAACCGCGGAAGGGCGCGATTCCGGTTCCGGGACCGATCATGATCATCGGCGTATCTGACTCGCGGGGTGGACGGAAGTTGCTCGATGGCTGCAGGTAGACGGCCACCCGATCACCGGGTGAGCGGTCGGCCAGGTAGGTCGAGCATACCCCGCGACGCGGGACGCCCTGAAAGTTGTAGCGCACCGGCGAGACCGTCAGGTGAACTTCCCCGGGGCACTCTTTGGGACTCGACGAGATCGAGTACAGGCGCGGCTGTAGGCGTTTGAGCACCCTCAGCCACTCGTGGGCCGACGCCCATACCGGGTGCTGTGCCAGCAGGTCGATCGACTGGCGCCCCCACGACCAATCCGACAGTGCGCGCTTGTTTTCCGGCTTCAGCAGCTCCGCGAGTGTCGCGTCGCCGGTGCGCTCCTGCACGAACCGCACCAGGTCCCGGCTGATGTGGGCGATCTCGATGCGCTCGGTGAGCGCGGAGCGCAACGACATCAGACCGTGTTCGCCGACCTCGACGGGCGTCTGCCCGTCCAGTCCGGTGACGGCCAGCCACTCGTCGACCAATCGGTCGCTGTTGCGGGGCCAGACCCCGAGCGCGTCACCGGCCTCGTAGCTCACGGCTTCCTCCGGCAGGCTGAAAACCAGATGCCGCACGTCTTTGGTCGATGTCGGCCGACTCAACACGGTGTTGCGGACCATGTCCGTGATCAGCGGGTGTTTCTTGGTGTAGCCGACCGCCCCGGTCCCGTTGGCCGGTCGAACCGGCGCGGCAGCCGCGGCGGTGGCCCCCGTACCGCCATCCCGGCCCACGGGCGCGGGCGTGCGCGACAGCGCCCGGATGACACCGCTCAGCCACTTGCCCGCGGCGTCGTCGTAGTCCGGTTCGCAGTCCACCCGGTCGACGATGCGGGTCGCCCCCAATTCGGCCAGACGCTCGTCGAGTTTGCGGCCATGGCCGCAGAAGTCGTCGTAGTTGGAGTCACCGAGTGCGAGCACGGCATAGCGGGTGTCGGTGAATTTCGTTGCGCCGTCGGCTGTCAACGCGCGCCAGAATCCGGCCCCGTTGTCCGGCGGTTCACCGTCACCGGTGGTGCTGGTGACCAGTAGCAGCTCCCGAGTGGTCGCCAGTTCAGCCACCGGGAAGTCGTCCATCGCACGCAACGAGACCGGCACGTCGGCATTGCCCAGCCGGGCGGCGATGTCGGCGGCGAGCTCTTCGGCGTTCCCAGTTTGCGATGCCCACAGCACCACCACGGGGGCCCGTTTGGCGGGCTTGGCTCCGGGTGGCCGGAGCCTCGGTTCGTTGGCCACCGTCGCCGGCCGCGGGGCCTCTTCGCGTGAGAACAGGCCCGCGAGCAGTCCATCCACCCAAAGCCGGGTTCCGGGATCGAAGGGAGCGCTTTGCGGCAGGGTCGGCACCCCGGCGGTGCGCCGGCCCGCATCCGACCGCAGTGCGGTCAACATCCCGGCAAGGTAGGAGCGGCCCAGCTCGTCGAATTCCGGCGCGGGTTTGGTTGCGACGCCGAGCAAGTCGGCGAGGGCGTCGACGTGTGAAGCGCTGATTTCCGGTACCTCCACCGGCGCGGGTTCTGGTGTTTCGGCGCTCGGATCCGCGGCGGCCGCAGAGACTTTCGCCAACGTGACGGCGCACGCCTTGAATTCCGGCTGGTTCGAGATCGGGTCCACCGCGTCGTTGGTGACTGCGTTGATCGCCAGGTATTCGCCGAACACGTCGTTCCAGTGGAACGGGGCGAAGCAGTTGCCGGGGCGCACCCGGTCGCTGATCGCGGCGGGCAGGACGGCGCGGCCGCGGCGGGAAGCGATTTCGATCGCGTCGCCGTCGACGATCTGCAGCCGTGCGGCGTCGTCCGGGTGAATTTCCACGAACGGCCCCGGGTTGAGCTTGTTGAGCTTGGCGACCTTGCCGGTTTTGGTCATCGTGTGCCACTGGTGCGGCAGGCGACCGGTGTTCAGCAGAAACGGGTAGTCGTCGTCCGGCATTTCCTCGGGCGGCAGGTGCGGGCGGGCGAAGAACACCGCACGACCGTTCGCGGTGGGGAAGGCCAGCCGGGGAGCGCTGCCGTCCTCGCGGACCAGCCTGGCCTGGCTGACACCGTCGTTGAGGTAACGAATGGGGTTGCGGTCGGCCGTGCTTTCGGGTGCGCATGGCCATTGCAGCGGGCCCTGACGCAGCCGTTCGTAGCTGACGCCCCGCAGGTCGTAGCCGGTTTTCGGGTTCGAGAACCGTTTGATCTCTTCGAAGACCTCTTCGGCGGAGCCATAGCTGAAAGCGTCCGAAAAACCCATCTCGCAGGCGATCCGGGCGATGATCTGCCAGTCGGGCATCGCGTCACCCGGCGCGGTGACGGCCGGCTGAAACAGCGTCATGTTGCGCTCGGAATTGACCATCACGCCCTCGGCCTCGGACCACAGGGCCGCCGGCAGCAGCACATCGGCGTATTCGTTGGTCTCCGTTTCGAGGAAGGCGTCCTGGGTGATAACCAAGTCGGCCCGCTCCAGGCCGGCCAGCACGGTCCTCCGATTGGCAACGGAGGCAACGGGATTGGTGCACACGATCCAGCACGCTTTGATTTCACCGCCGGCCATCCGGGAGAACATGTCGATTGTGCCGGTGCCGACCTCGGTGCGGAGCGTCCCGCGAGGGATGCCCCACTGGTCTTCGGTGAAGGCGCGGTCCTCCGCGGATAACACCGAGCGCTGACCCGGCAACCCCGGCCCCATGTAACCCATTTCGCGGCCGCCCATCGCGTTGGGCTGTCCGGTGAGCGAGAAGGGTCCGCTGCCGGGTTTGCAGATCGCGCCGGTGGCCAGGTGAAGGTTGCAGAGGGCGTTGGTGTTCCAGGTGCCGTGGGTGCTCTGGTTGAGCCCCATGGTCCAGCAGCTCACGAAATTCTCTGCCTCGCCGATCATCCGGGCCGCAGCGCGGATGTGTTCGTCGGGAATGCCGGTGATTTCGCTCACCTTGTCGGGGGTGTACTGCTCCAGGAAGCTGGGCATCACCTCCCAGCCCTCGGTGAACTCGGCGATGAAGTCGGAATCGGTGTGCCCGTTTTCAACGATCTGCTGCAGCAACCCGTTGAGCAGTGCGAGATCGGAGCCGGGGGAGATCTGCAGGAACAGGTCGGCCTTGTCGGCGGTCGCGGTGCGGCGCGGATCGACGACGATGAGTTTTGCGCCGGCCTTGACGCGGTCCATCATCCGCAAGAACAAGATGGGGTGACAGTCAGCCATGTTGGCGCCGATGACGAAGAAGACGTCGGCGTGCTCGAAGTCTTGATATGAGCCGGGTGGTCCGTCGGCGCCCAGGGAGAGCTTGTAGCCGGAACCCGCGCTGGCCATGCACAGCCGCGAGTTCGACTCGATCTGGTTGGTGCCGATGAAGCCCTTGGTGAGCTTGTTCGCCAAATACTGCGCCTCGATGGACATCTGACCCGACACGTACATCGCGAAGGAATCCGGGCCGTGGGTGTCGATGATCGCCCGTAACCGGTTCGCGCACTGGGCGATTGCCCGGTCCATATCGACGGGCTCGGCGGGCTCACCGCGGTCGGTGCGGACGTGCGCGGACTCCATCCGCCCGGGCGCAGCAAGCAGGTCGGAAGTGGTGGCACCCTTGGTGCACAACCGGCCGAAGTTGGCTGGATGTTCTTTGTTTCCAACAGACTTCGTGATGTGACGACGACCGCTCTCGGGATCGGTTGTGACCTGCAGCACCATTCCGCAGCCGACGCCGCAGTATGCGCACATGGTGTTCACGGCATCGCGGTGTGACGCCATGGACTCCCTGGTCACGCACTTCCTCCTTTGAGCGCAACGGGCTTACGTTGAATGGTGCGACGAGGATGTTTCGGCACCGGATATCCGGAGTTTCCCCCGCTTTACGGCTTCCTCTCACCGGCCAAAGCGCCCGCGTGATGTCGTGGAAAAGCCGCATACCCCCAGTTCAGGATGGGTCATCGTCGACCCGCCGACTGCGCTCAAGGCTACCGGCGGGGCCGGGCGGATTACCTGTCAGAACAGGGTCTCCGACCAAACAGATGGGACATTCACAGCCTTCGCTAAGCTCACCGAGTGCGTCGGCTGATTGTGATCCTGCTGATCCTGCTGGTCTCCGGTTGCGGGTCGAAGCAAGCCGGTTCGCCGCCGGCGTCACCCGACAAGTGCAAGGATTCCGACGGGCCGACACCCGCCACGGTGCAGCGGGCCATCGCCTCGGTCCCCATCGCCGTCCCCGGTACGACGTGGGTGGAAATCGCTCGCGGTCATGCCAAGAAGTGCCGCTTGTACTGGGTGCAGATCATCCCGACGATCGCCAGTGAATCCACCGGCCAGCAGCTGCTGTTCTTCGATCACAACACCACGCTGGGTTCTCCGACCCCAAATCCCAAGCCGTACATCACGGTTCTGCCACCCTTGGATGACGCCGTCGCGGTCCAGTACCAATGGCTGAAGGGCAACGATCAGCCCTGCTGTCCCACCGGCGTTGGCACGGTGAAGTTCGAGATCGGCCCGGACGGCAAGCTGAAGGCGCTCGGGAAGATCCCGAATCAATGACGTTGCGTTACAACGTGATCAACCGAGCCGTCAGTTCGTGACCTGGTCCGCCAAGTTTTCCGGGTGCAGCATCTCGGCGTAGCGCAGTTGCTCCGGAATCCCGAAGCCGTCGACGAGCGTTTCCGCGTGCGGGCGCAGCGCGCGGCACCGATCGTTGATGCCGCGGGTGACGGCTTTGGCCCGTTCGGTGGACAGGTATCGATGCTCGATGTACCAGGCCTTGTCGTCCTCGATCACCGACAGCGCGTAGAGATCACAAAGAATGCCGAGCAGTTCGCGGGTTTCCTCGTGCGGACACGCCTCGATGCCGGCGACGAACGCTTCGAGCACCACCCGGTCGATGTGCGCGGAAGCGGCGTGCAGCACGTGATCCTGCACCGCGTTGAACGCGTCGAATTCCGGCATCTCCTTGGATTTGGCCTGCAGTCGACGCGCAACGCTCGCCAGCAGGTATTCCTCGCGGTCCTCGAACATCTTGATCTGGGTGCCGCGGTTGAAGAGGCTGCCCTCTTCCTCGCTGTCCTGCCGGGAATCAACGATGGTTTGGATAATCGTCTCGGCCGCAGTGCGTTTGACGACGCGCTCCCCGACGGTGTTGGCGGCGAAACGCACCCATTCGACCGGGCTCATGCTGCGGATGTCGTCGGCGTAAGCCGTCAGCAGCTCCTTGGCCACCAATTGCGTCAGCACGTGGTTGTCGCCCTCGAATGTGGTGAAGACGTCGGTGTCGCCGCGCAGCGCGATCAACCGGTTCTCGGCCATGTAGCCCGCGCCACCGCAAGCCTCCCGCGCCTCCTGAATCGCCCGGGACGCGTGCCATGTGTTGGCCGCCTTCAGCCCGGCGGCGCGCGCCTCCAATTCACGCTGCTCGTCGGCGTCGACGGCGTCCGCGGTCTGGATGTCGTGGCATTTACTGACCAGCTCGTTCTGGGCGAACTGCAACGCGTATGACTTCGCGATCAACGGAAACAGCCGGCGCTGATGCACCAGGTAGTCCATGATCAGCACCTCGGACTCGTCATCCGGCGCGCTGAATTGCTTGCGTTGCAACGCGTATCGCGTGGCGATGTCCAGCGCGACGCGACCCGCGGCGCCCGCGCTGCCGCCCACCGTGATCCGCCCGCGGACCAACGTGCCCAGCATGGTGAAGAATCGGCGGTTCGGATTCTCGATCGGCGAGCTGTAGGTGCCGTCCGGCGCCACGTCGCCGTATTTGTTCAGCAGGTTCACCCGCGGGACGCGTACGTGGTCGAACACGATGCGGCCGTTGTCGACTCCGGGCAGGCCGCCCTTGTATTCACAGTCCGAGGTGGTCACCCCGGGCAAGTCGTTGCCGTCGGCGTCGCGGATCGGCACCATCAGGCAGTGCACGCCGTGGTGGAGCGGTTTGCCGTCCTCGTGCGTGATCAGTTGCGCGAATACCGCTGCCATGGTGGCGGTTTCGGCCGCGCCGCCGATGTAGTCCTTGCGCGCCGTCGGCGTGGGGGAGTCGATGACGAACTCTTCGGTCTCGGGATCGTAGGTCGCAGTGGTCTCCAGCGACTGGACGTCGCTGCCGTGCCCGGTCTCGGTCATCGCGAAGCAGCCCCGCAACTCGAGGCTGATGATCTTCTTCACGTAAGCCTCGTGATGACGCTCGGTGCCCAGGTTCTCCACGGCGCCGCCGAACAGGCCCCACTGGACGCCGGCCTTCACCATCAACGACAGGTCCGACATCGCCAGCATCTCGATCATCGTGATCGCCGCGCCGATGTCGCCGGTGCCGCCATGTTCCTTACGGAAGTTGTCGGCCGCGGCGCCGAACGCGGCCATGATTCTCATCTGCTCGGCCACCTTGGTGCGCGCGATCACCGTGTTCGGGGTGTAGTGCGGCCGGAAGAGGTCCTCGCTCATGGTGGATCGCAGCTGGTTTCTCGTGTCCCGCCAACGCCCGTCGAGGGCGTTGCGCAGCTGCTCGGCAATGGTTGCGGTGTCTGGCGCCATAACCCGACCGTATCCTGCGGTTCCCGCCGCGGGAATAACGACCTGATGACCGGGCCGAGCATTCCTCCAGTGCGAGGTCGAGGCCCGATTCTCGCGCTGAGTGCACCCTCGGCGATACGTTCTCGGGTATGTGCCGTCTACGGGTGGCGTCCGTGTGCCTCGCCCTGCTGCTGGGGGGATGCGCGCCCGCGCACCCGCCCGCTCCGGCGCCCACGCCGCGGCCGATGCTCACTTACCTCGGTCAGTCACAGATTCCGTTCAACGCGACCTTCGACGGCACCGTCATCGGCGGGTTGTCGGCACTCAGCTATGACGCGGGCCGGCAGCTGTATTACGTCATCAGCGACGACCGTTCGGAGAAGAATCCGGCCCGGTTTTACACCGTGCAATTGTCGTTGTCGGACAGGGGAATCGACAAAGTCACCTTCACCGGCACCCGGCCGCTGCTGGACCGCTCCGGCCAGCCGTTCCCGCCGCTCAGGGCGGACGCCACGCCGCCCGTCATTCCCCCCGACCCCGAGGGCATCGCCTTCGATCCAGGGCGGCAGCGGCTGTATTGGTCCTCCGAAGGCGAGCGGCGCACCTCGGGGCCGTTGCTGCTCGACCCATGGGTTCGATCGGCCGCGCTCGACGGTGCCTACCTGGGCCAGTTCACGCTGCCGGCCAACTTGGCGATGTCCGCGCAGGCCACGGGTCCGCGCCGGAACAAGGCGCTGGAGGGATTGGCGCTGACGCCCGACGGCCAAACGCTGTTCGCCGCGATGGAGGATCCCGGATACAACGACGGGCCCGTCAGCGACGACGGCCACCGCGTGCTCACCCGGGTCACCAAGTTCGACGTCGCCTCCGGCGAGCCCACCGCCCAATACGCGTATCCGATGGAGCCGCCCACGCCGCCCGCCGATGTCAACGGCCTCTCCGACCTGGTCGCGCTGTCGGACACCGCGTTCCTGGTGATCGAACGATCCTCCGCCATGCCGCCGACCGTGCGGATCTACCGGGCCGAGATCGGCGCGGCTACGGACGTTTTGGCCACCCCGTCGATGCAGAACGTCGCGGTGACCCCGATGAGCAAGACCCTGGCGGTCGACTTGTCCGCCACGCCGGGACTGTCGCCCCTCGACAATGTCGAGGGCATCACGCTGGGGCCGAAGCTGCCCGACGGTCGTCAGTCGGTGGTGCTGGTCAGCGACAACAATTTCTCACCGAGACAGGTCACTCAGTTCCTGTTGTTCGCGATGTGACGGTCTAGGAGCCGCGTGGGGAACCGGCCTCAGCCGGTAGAGGGCGAAGCCCGCGGCCGCGACGCCCAAGAGCACCAGCATCGTCATGTCGAACACCCACCAGCCGCTGTAGTGGGTCCACATCTGCGAGTTGGCGGCCAGCGCGTCGACCCTGCGCAGGTCAACGGTGGACGCCGACGCGGCAAAGCCCCATTGGGCCGGGACGAACCAGGAGACCTGTTGGAAGCCCCATTTGCTCACCAGCTGAACGAGGCTTCCGTTGAACAGCGCCGACGCCAGGATCACCGGCAGCAGTAGCGGCAGCACTTCACGCAGCGACGTGCCGAGCGTCGACAACGCAAGCCCGACCACGGCGGACACGATGGCCGTCACCGCCACGCCGGCATAGAGCTCGACCGTGGCGTTGTGCAGCAGGACGGCGCCCCGCGCGGGCCCGCCCCTCTCGGCGACGACGAGGGCGAACACGACGGCGGTCAGGATGGCCGCGGCCAGGCCGAACACCAGGATCTTGGCGGCCAGGTAGGCCGCGCTCGACAGCCCGAGAGCCTGTTCGCGCCGGAAGATGCGCTGCTCACGCACCACGGCCCGGATGGTCAGCGTGGTGCCGATGATCACCGCGGCGAAGTTGAGCGCGGCCAGAATCTCGATGGCCTCGTGCGGGTGAGCACTCCCCGGCCCGGGTCGGGCGAGGCCCGAATCGCCCGGAATCAGCAGGGTCAGGCCCGCCAGCACGAACGGCAAGATCGCCAAGAGCACGAAGTAGACGCGGTCGGCGAAAATCAGCCGGGCGTCGCGGCGGGCCAACAGCCGGATCTGCCGCGGCACGGGGAGCTCGGCGGGGGGCGGTGCCGGGGCGGTGGTCTCCGGTGGTGTCGTCACCGCCGACTCCGGGGGCCGGTCGCGGAAGGCGCGGTGGGTTCCGTCGGGGTCGGCGCTCACCCGCTCGAGTACCTTCGACCAGTCGGTGGTGGCCATCACGGACTCGATCTGCTGGGGCGGCCCCAGAAAGGCCGGCGTCCCGGCTGAGGTGAGAACCAGCACTTGGTCGCACACGTTGAGGTCCGTCGACCACGTCTGCGACGACACGGCCGCCACGACCACGCAGCCGATGTCGGCCTGGCGCCGCAGCATTGCCATCACGTGCCGTTGTTGCTCCGGATTCAGACCGGCGCTCGGCTCGTCGACGACGAGCAGTGTCGGCCGGCTGATGAGCTCGACCGCCAGCGCGGCGCACCGGCGCACCTCGGGCGACAGCTTGCCGATCCGGGTTGCCGCATGTGGTGTCAGCTCGAGCTCCTCGAGGACCTGGCTGACCACGCGGTCGCGTTGCTCACGTGAGATATCTTGCGGCAGACGGATTTCGGCGGCGTATCGCAACGCCTGTGCGACGGTCAACTGGCGATGCAGGCGGTCCTCGGACGAGACGATGCCGATCCGGGTGCGCATGGATTCCGGCTCGGCGAGCACGTCGTGGCCGTCGACGGTGACCCGCCCGGAGCTGAGCTGCCTGGTGCCGGCGAGCAGCCCGAGCAGCGCGGAGTTGCGTGCGGCGGACGGCCCGACGATTGCGGTGAATACGCCCGGGCGTGCCGCGAACGAAATGTCGGAGAGGATCTCGCGCCCTTCGATGCCGAGGCTCAGCTGGTATGCGACCACCCCCACCGTGCGCGCGTCGGCTTTGAGTGGCAGGCGATAGGTGGCATTCGCCTCCGCGGTTCGGAAGGAGGGGCGCGCGACCCGCAGCTTCGAGGTGATCATCCGCTCGATGAGGCCTGGGCCACTCGGCTCCGGTACCTCGGCTGCGGGCGCGGGCTGTGCGGGCGGTGGCGGGGCCGGAGGCTCGACCGCCGGCGGTTGCGGCGGCACGACACGCATGCGCTGGGTCTCGCGCTGGGTCGGTGCGCGCAGGTTCGGATCGATCGGGCGAACGGAATCACCCCGGCGATGATCGCGATCACCGCGCAGAGCGCCCCCATGACCGATGCCTGTGCCAACTCT
>NZ_LZKF01000073.1:0-3913 GCF_001672665.1 Mycobacterium sp. E2238
GGCCGACGGGGTCAGACGCCGGCGGGTGTCGACGGCGATCACTTGCCAATCGACGCGGGAGTACTCGTCGAACTTGCGGCGCGCCCGTTCCCGCGCCTTCTCCGGTGCGCCGTGGTGGACGCCTTGCGGCGCATGGGAAATCAGGCCGGGCGGCATCGGAATGCCGTAGAGCGAGCCGCCGTGGAAAAAGGCGATCTCGTCGTAGTCGACATTGCGGTGATACCAGGGTGTGCGCTCGGTGCCGGAGACGCCTTCCGCGGGCTTCGGCAAAAAGTTCATCACGTAGACGCCGGTGGCCTGCATGAACAGGTGGACCGTCGGCGGCAGGTGGACGCTGTCGGAGGTGACCACGTTGTAGTCGGCGATGTTGAACGTGAACGGAAAGTTGTCGCCGCGCCAGCCCTCGATGTCGAGCGGATTGTGTTGGTAGAACAGCGTTGTGGGGCCACCATCATGGACGAGCCGGACCTCGTACTCGTCCCTGCCGTCGTCGTCGATGGGCGCCGGTTCGGGAATGGTGGCCTGCGACGGGTCGAACGGGAAGTGGCGGCCCAGCGGCCCGGGTGGCGGAACCCGGAACTCGTCGGTCGCCTCGATCATCAGCATCGTCGTCTCGCTGTCCGGCACCTGGCGCCAGGTGCAGGCCTTCGGGATGTAGACCCAGTCGCCGTCGCGGTAGCGCAGCGGCCCGAACTCCGTTTCGAGCAGGCCGGCACCCTGGTGGACGAAGCACAGCAGGTCCCCGTCGACATGGCGGGCGTAGAACGGCATCGGCTCGTGGCGGCGGCTCAACAGGATTCGGCAGTCGGCGTTGCTGAACATCAGCAGGGAAGCGCCGTTGGCGTCGGTGGCGTCGCTGGGCTTGAGCTCACCGGCCAGCACGTCGACGGGGCGCAGCGGGCCGACCGACCGGTAGGCGGTGGGGTCGTGACGGCGGTAGAGGTTCGCCGTGCGGCCGGTGAATCCGCCCCGGCCCAGCTCGTCGTCCTTCAGCCCGTCCAGGTCGGCGTGCAGGCGGCGTGGCGTTTTCCCTTTTCGCAAGTGGACGAAGGATTCCATGGCTGACTCCCGGCTGCGGCGGCGGCTAAAACTGAAAGTGACATTACTTTTTGTTCCGGGCCTACACAAGGGCGGACCATGCCCGGCTACCGGGATTTGATATCGCCCGCGCTATCGAATCCTGC
The DNA here is from genome assembly GCF_001672665.1 of Mycobacterium sp. E2238. Taxonomy (NCBI): domain Bacteria; kingdom Bacillati; phylum Actinomycetota; class Actinomycetes; order Mycobacteriales; family Mycobacteriaceae; genus Mycobacterium; species Mycobacterium sp. E2238. The sequence continues at coordinate 1,185 of NZ_LZKF01000073.1, forward strand.
GAATGTCACACGACCGGGCGCGGCCGGTTCGGCCCATCGCGTCAGTCGCGGACGCGCACCACGACCTTGCCTTTGGCGGTGCGGTTCTCCAGGGACGCGACCGCGGCGGCGGCGTCGTCCAGGGGGTAGACCTCCGGGTCGGGCGGAGCCAGCCGACCCGAGGCAAGCAACTTCTCCAGTCCGGCCCACTGCTCGGCCAGCGCGTTCGGATGCGTCGCCGTCCAGGCGCCCCAGCCCACGCCGACCACGTCAATGTTGTTGAGCAGCAACCGATTCACCTTGACGGTGGGAATGTCGCCGCCGGTGAAGCCGACGACCAGCAGCCGCCCGCCCGGGGCGAGCGAGCGGAGCGAGTCGGTGAACCGGTCGCCGCCGACCGGGTCGAGCACGACGTCGACGCCGCGGCCGCCGGTGAGCTCCTTGACCGCGTCCTTGAATCCGTCGGCCAGCACCACGTCGGTGGCCCCGGCGGCGGTCGCGACGTCCGCCTTCTGTTCGGTGCTGACGACTGCGATGGTGCGCGATGCCCCGAGCAGCGATGCCAGCCGAAGCGTCGATGTTCCGATGCCGCCGGCCGCGCCGTGCACCAGCACCGTCTCGCCCTGGGCCAGCCGGCCACGCACGGTCAGGGCGAAGTACACCGTGAGGTCGTTGAACAGCAGGCCGGCGCCCGCCTCGAAACCGACGTTGTCGGGGAGCTTGAACACCCGGTCGGGTTGCAGGATCGCGACCTCGGCCATGCCGCCGGACAGCATCGTCAGGCCGACGACCCGGTCGCCGGGCCGCACGTGTGCGCCGTCCGGCGCCGAACGCACCACCCCCGCGATCTCGGCTCCCAGCACGAACGGCGGCTCGGGGCGGTACTGGTACAGGCCCCGGGTCAGTAGGGCGTCGGGGAAGGCGGCGCCGGCGGCGTACACATCCACGACCACGCCGTCACCCGAGGGTTCGTCGATCTCCGCCACCTCGATCGCGTCCGGACCGTCCAGCCGAATCACCCGTGCAGCTCGCATGGTCGGTCAGCCTACTGCCGGCTCAGAATCCGCCGGCGACCCGCACCACCGCCCGCCCGGTGAACTTGCCGGCGCGCACCCGATCCAGCACATCGACCACATCCCTGATGTCGACGTCGCTGGTGAGTGCGTCGAGATGACGCGGGCGCAACGAATCGCCCAGCAGCGCCCACAGTTTGCGGCGCGGGCCGATCGGCATCTGCACCGAATCCATCCCGAGCAGCGCGATGCCGCGCAGGATGAACGGCATCACCGTGGTCTTCAATCCCGGGCCACCGGTGAGGCCGCTGCAGGCCACCGCACCGCCGTAGTCGACGGCGCTGAGCACGTCGGCCAGGGTCGCGCCGCCGACGCAGTCGACCGCGGCCGCCCAGCGCGCCTTGGCCAGCGGCCGCGGTTTGGCGTCGGGGTCTTCCGGCAGCCGCCCGATAACCTCCGCGGCGCCAAGCTCTTTCAGCAGCCCGGCCGCCTCCTCCTTGCCGGTCGAGGCGACCACCCGATAGCCCTTGGCGGCCAGCAGGTCCACGCTGACCGAGCCGACACCACCGGAGGCGCCGGTGACGACCACCGACCCGGCGCCGGGTTCGATGCCCCAGTCGATCAACGCCTGCACGCTCATCGCGGCGGTGAAGCCGGCGGTGCCGATCGCGGCGCCCTCGTGCGGGCTCAACGAGCCGAGTGCGACGACCTGGTCGCCCGGCAGCCGCGCGTATTCGGCGTAGCCGCCGTGGTGGCCGGTGCCGATCTGGTATCCGTGGGCCAGCACCTTCTCGCCCACGGTGAAGTCGGGTGATTGCGACTCGACGACCTCACCGGTCAGGTCGATGCCCGGCACCACGGGGTAGCCGCGCACCACGCCGCCGCCGGGGGTCAGCGCCAGCGCGTCCTTGTAGTTGACGCTCGAATAGAGCACCCGGATCGTCACCTCACCGGGCGGCAGGTCGGAGGGGCTCAAGGTCTCGACCGACGCGGTTATCCGGTCACCATCTTCGCGAGCGACGAGCGCTTGAAACGTGTCCATCCCCCGACGCTAACCTCACGGTATGGATTCCTTTCCACTCGGTCGCTTTTCGGTCTCCCGGGTGGGCTTCGGCGCCATGCAGTTGCCGGGCCCGAACGCGTTCGGTCCGCCCCGCGACCGCGGTGAGGCGCTGGCCGTGCTGCGGCGGGCGGTCGAACTCGGCGTCGACCACATCGACACCGCCCAGTTCTACGGTCCCGACGTGGCCAACGAACTCATCCGCGAGGCGCTGCATCCCTATCCGGAGAACCTGGCGCTGGTGAGCAAGGTGGGCGGGCGTCGCGACGGCAGCGGCGGCTGGCTGCCGGTCGATGCGCCGGCGGACTTGCGCCGCGACATCGAGACGAACCTGCGGGCCCTCGGTGTCGAGCAGCTGGCCGTGGTCAACCTGCGCGTGTTCGAAAGCGACGGGCCGGATCAGCTGTTCGACGACCAGCTGTCGGTCATGATCGAAGCCCGTGACGAGGGGCTGATCGGCGGCATCGGGCTGAGCAATGTCAACCGCGAACACCTGCTGCATGCGTGCGAGCGCACCGAAATCGCCTGCGTGCAAAACGCGTTCAACCTGGTTCAGCGCGATTCGGCGCCGGTGCTGGCCGAGTGTGCGGCGCGCGGGATCGCGTTCGTTCCGTTTTTCCCCCTGGGGGCCGCCTTCATGCGACCCAACCCGGTACTCACTCACCAACTCGTGGTCG
>NZ_LZKF01000074.1:0-965 GCF_001672665.1 Mycobacterium sp. E2238
ACCTTGACGTGGTCGAAGTGCGGCACGTCGCTGAAATCGCTCCACCCGGAGCACACCAGCGCCCGCTCACCCAGCTCCGCGCACGCCGCGCCGATCAGAGCGACCGTGTCGGCCGGCGATTCGGCAACCGGCATGCTGCCAAAGCCGAAGCAAATCGGCGGTGTCCCCTTCGCGATCCACGACAACACCTCGTCGTCGGTATCGGTGGGCAGCTCCATCGTCAGCGATCCAACGAAAGGACGCTGGCCGCCCCATTTCGCCCATTCGGCAGCGAGCCCGGGGAAGCAGACTGAGTCGTACGCCTGGATTTCCAGCGATTCGCGTTCGGCGATCCTTCGCGGCGAGGGTTTGTTGGCCGCTGGTAGGCCGAGTTCTCGGCGCTGTTCGTTCTCGACCTGCCTCGTCGAGCGCCAGAACAGCCACTCGACCGCTTTCATGGTGGAGCGGAACAGCGGCGCCGGCACGCTCGGAACGAGCTGCCCGTTGGCCCGCATCGGGAAGTGATGCAGTGTCGCCAGCGGAATGTTGTAGTGTTCCGCGACGTTGGCGGCGGCCTGCTCGAAATTCAGGCCGGTGCACAATAGGTCAGCGTCGGCGGCGAGGGACGTCAGCGCCGCGCTGACCTCGCCCCAATGCCGGATGAGGGGCTCCCAGACCTTGCGCATCAACCTGATCGGGCTGCGGATCGTCCAGATGTTCCGGAAGAACTCAGCCCACATGTTGCGGAGGAACTCCTCGTCCAGGAAGTCGTGCAGTTCCGGGCCGTACGGGACCGCCGCGAGCCCGGTGGACTCGGCGAAACCCATCAATTCCGGTGGGACGGCCACGGCCACGTCGTGCCCTCGGCGCAGCAGCTCGCGGCCGACCGCTGCCAATGGCTCGATGTCGCCGCGCGTTCCGTAGCCGGCGAGGGCGAATTTCGTCACGGGTCCTAGCCTTGCAGTTGCCGTGCGCCGGCGACGTCA
>NZ_LZKF01000075.1:0-2296 GCF_001672665.1 Mycobacterium sp. E2238
ACATCCGGCCGAGTTCGAGCGCGCGTAGCGGGGGGCGGCCCACCCACGCGGCGCCTCGTGCCCCTGCGCGGCCCCGCCGCCCGCTCCGGAGGCCCAGGTGCCCGCCCCGGCGCCGGCCCCGGCGGCTCCCGCTCCTGTTCCGGTTCCCGAAGCCCCGGCGCCTGCCCCGATTCCGGTCGCGCCGGCTCCCGCGCCGCCACCTCCGGTGGCGCCCGTTCCGGTGCCGATCCCGCTGCCGATCCCAGGCATCGGTGGACCGATCATCGGTGGGCCGCCCGGTGGCGGCTTCGGCGGTGGTCATGGCGGCGGAGACGAAGGTCACGGCGGCGGTGGCGGCGGGTTCCCCGGCATTCCGGGCTTCGGCGGCGGCCACGGCGGTTTCGGCGGTGGCCACGGTGGGTTCGGCCGGCACTAATCGGTTCGGGGCCAGCTGTCACCTGCCGTTTGCCTTCCGCTTAGGGAGGCGATGCAGTTAGCTCATCGCGACGACGACGTTCTGGTTCGGGCTGGGCCGGACGTTGGCCGTGGGCCGGATCGCGATCGCCAGCGAGACGACCAGCGCCACCACACCGATGACGAAGACGCCCGCCACGATGCTGCCCACCAGCCGGAAGGAGCGGCGCTCGGGATAACCGGCGTCGACGAGCGCGGTGGCGCCGGTTTGCGCGCCGGTGTAGAAGTCGTCGACGTCGTCGGGGACGGCGCTGTAGGCGAGGGCGTCCCTTTCCAGGGTTCCCGGGGTTTCGAAGTAGCCCGGCGCAATCGCGAACGGGTTGATGGCGCCGGTGCCCGGGTCTTGGGCGTAGGCCAGCGCTGCGGTGGAGGAGGAGAACAGCGGGGCGTGCGCCGAGGCCAGCGCCGCGCCCCGGGCCAGCGCCGTCTCCGGCTCCTCGGGAGCCGACAGCGGCAGCGTGGTCGCCGCCTCGAGCGCGGGCTTGATCAGCGGGATGTCAACGCCGGAGCCGACGACGAACACCCCGTCCGGGCGGGTCTCCATCGTCTCGGCCTGCGAAACCATGGTGGCCAGCTGGGCCACCGCGGCCTCGTCGTCGGCCGGCAGGGGTTCCCGGCGGACATCGGCAACCGACCCGTCGGCGCTGTTGACGACAGCGAGGGTCGCGGTGTCGGGCTCGATGTAGAGCAGCGCCGTTTGCGCATAGTTGGTTTGACTGCCGACCGCCTGGGCCAGGGCCGCCGCGGCCAGGAAGGACGAGACCAACATCACGTTCTCGACCTTGTGGGCGGCCAGCGCATCGCGCAGCGCGGCGGCCTCGATCGGGTCGGTGAAGGTGACCCCTGTCGAGGCCAGTTGGTAGCCGCCCTCGGCGGCGCCCTCACGCGTGCCCAGGATCGCGGAGACTACCTGGTTGGCCGCGCTGAGCGTTGCGGCGTCATCTTCGGGCGGAACGTCGAAATTGTCTTCGTCGACGGTGGCGCCTTCGCCATTCTGGCCTTCGACCAGCACCATTCGGACGGCCGTCGGCGCCATTGACACCCCAAGTACGGTGTCCAAAGCTCCTCCAAGGTTCGATTGCTAGTCCTGATGTGAGGACGTGGCCGCCGCACCCCGCGAAAACGCCAGAGGTCACTGAGTCCCCACCGTATGTTCCCCTAGTCCCACGATTTTACGCGCTTGCGGCGCCTTGGGGTTGGGGCCGGACGCGGCTACGGGATCGGGAGGCCGTGTCCCAGGTGTCGATGGAGCCAGTCGTCCCACTGATCGCCGTGGGAGGGACCGGGCCCCGGTTGTGGGGAGGCCGGGGCGGGGGCCGGCGCTCGAAGCGGTGACGTCGCTGTCGGTGACCACGCCCGAGGAACCCGAGATGGCGTTGGCGCGGGGCGCGTCGCTGGCGGCGGCCAACGCGCAGTTGGGCGCGCCGTCCACGATCGCGATGCCCCACGCGGGGGATCTCTCGGCTGACAGCCGCGAGCTGGCCTACAGCGCCGAGTCGACGACCGGAAAGTCGCGGGCGACCGGCACCGACGGCGAGTCCGCCGCACACTCGCGCGAGCGACGCAGCCGGAGATCGGTGCTTGCCGTCGTCGCCGCGACGCTGATATTCGTCGGCGGTGTCGTGGCGCTGGCCGTGGCGCTGGCCGTCGACATCCGGCCGCACGCGCCGCAACGCCCCGACATCACCCAAAACGTTGTGGCCCCGACCAACCAGGCTCCGCCGCCGCCAGCCGCGATCCCGCCGCCGCCCGCGTCCGTCCCGCCCGCGCCGGCCCGATGTACGGAATGTCGACGTCCGAGCCCACCAGGAACAGCCCGTCCGGGCGCGCCGTCATCGATTCG
>NZ_LZKF01000076.1:0-18254 GCF_001672665.1 Mycobacterium sp. E2238
TCTATGGACAGCTCAAGAACGGCGCGGGCGAATTCTTTGATCAGGCCATGAGCACGTCCTATACCTTCAGCGGCGGCAAGTTGACCGGCATGCGCACGCTGGATCCCGGGAAGGTAGAAGCCACCCCCGAGCCGCTGTGGAGCGCCATCACCTTGGCCGTCGGCGGGCCTGAACTCAAGGCCGGCGGGGAGGTGGCCTGGCAAGGCCTGAAAACACTTTTCAGTCGCGAAGCGCTGCAAGGCCTTTCCGCCGACAACGTCCTCCCCCGGGCACTGAGCGCGGCCGAGATGCGCGCGGCAATGGCCGAAGCGGACCTTCCCCCGCATGGCTCGCCACTACCGGATGTCAGCGGACAACCCGTGCCGGGCGTCGCCCATCCAGGACCACCACCCGTGGTTGAGCACGCGCCGCATCCGGCTGGTGGTGACATTCCGCCCGAGCATGCTCCCGCGGGCCCGCATGTACCTGTGGCACCAGACAGCGCCCCGACGCCGACGGCACCACTCGAGCCGCCGCCGCCGCTGAAGGTATAGGACGTGCTCATGGCCTGATCAAAGAATTCGCCCGCGCCGTTCTTGAGCTGTCCATAGACCTGCACCGGCTGCCCATCCACCGTGTGGGTGAACATAAAACGGCCGTCGGGAGTGATCGTTATCGACGCGGGGTCGACGTCCTTGTAGTCGGGGATCTTGCCCAAGTCGTCGAGCGCGTGAGCCAGGTCGGCCTTCAGCTTGGGCAGCCTCCCGCTCGCGGCCTCCCCTTCCGGTGACCCAGGGCCATGGGTATAGAGGTCAGCCATCGCCTTGTTCAAGGCTTCCTGCGCGGCACGTACCTTACCGATTTGATCGACCACCGCTTGGTCGGTGATCCGACGGAGATCGGCCAGCGCTTGTAGCTGGAGTTCGGTGGGCTTCGGCGAACCGTCGGCGTCGACATCGCGGAGGGGAGCGGGATCGTATCCGTCGGTTCGCAAGTTGCCCAGCGCATTGCGTAAGCCATCGGAGTAGCCATTGCGTATCGAATGCAGCTGTGCGAGTGCGGCTTTGGTGTCATCGATGGCATCCCTCTCGCAATTGCGAATAAGAGCATCGAGGGTGTGCTTATCCTCTGTGCTGAGGTGGCCGCTCTGCTCCATTTCGACGGCCTGGCCGATTAAGCCGTCGAGCGTTTGCAACTGCGCCTCGAGTGTCGCGACCTCTGCCGCTGCGGACTTCTGCGCCTCAGCCAAGGATGCGGCGATGTTTTCCAGGTCTACGCCGATCTTGGGCAACTGCAGGGACTGCGTGCCGAGCGACTGGGTCACTCGCTGCACTTCGGCGGAGTCGTTGATCGGATGACCGCCATCCCGGCGGTCCCATGCAGCGCTGAAGCGCTTGCGGGCCTGCTCGAAGGCGTGCTGCGCCTCAGAGGTACATCGGCCGGCCCGGTGGAAGACCTCCGCCAGCGACGAGATCTGCCCTGGGCTCCCGGACTGCAAGCTCTTGTTGATCGCCCACGGATCACCGCCGGCCTCGGCGATAAGCGCCGCAATGCTTATATACCGCAGCTGCATCGCATCACCCGTAGCTGCGCAGCGTCACGCGCCGCACGATCATTGCCACCCTTCAGGAGCTGGCAATTACGCTACTAATGCGATTGCAGACGTCAATTCACCCGATCCCGAGGAGCCGAGGCTATGGCGGTGCTGTTGCTGGCCCTCAAGGTTTTGTTGATCGCCTTCATCGTTGGGGGCGCCGTCGCTCTGGTCGTTCGCGCGGTCCGGCGCTCGCGGGCGAACCGATTGGATCCCCGTTGGAAGGTGGGCGGCACGCAACCGGGCTACGTGGCTTCCGCCCACGGCACGATGCCGAATACACCGCTCCCGGAGTGGGCGTACTGGGATGAGGACGGCGACGAGCACCCCGACGCTGGCCGAGCGCCCTGAGCCCACGACCTACCGAAAGCACTCCGCCTGCGGCGGGCATGAGAGACCGCTGATCCGCACTAACGCAAAGGGTCACGACCTCTTTCGAGCTCGTGACCTTTTAGCACCGCAGTTCGTAGAACCGCTCAAATGTGGGCGAAGGGGGACTTGAACCCCCACGTCCCGAAGGACACTGGCACCTGAAGCCAGCGCGTCTGCCATTCCGCCACTCGCCCGGAAAAACAACCGATGGACCATACCACTTTAATAGCCGCATTCCCCAACCCGCCTGGTCGGGCCCAGACGCCATGGGGCGCTGGGGAACAACGCGTCTGAACAGGGCCGACGCAGTTCTCAGAGTTTCGACGGTGCCGCCGCATCGTGCTGTCCCGATACGATGCTCTAGTGGGAGCTGACGGCGTGAATCGTTTGCCGCGCACCGGCGACAGGCCGTGGCAAGTGCGGGCCAACGCCGGCGCATGAGTAGCCAACGGGGGCTGGCGGCGCGGATCGAGCGCAAACTCGAGGCGACCGTCGACAACGCGTTCGCCCGGGTGTTCGGCGGCTCGATCGTTCCGCAGGAGGTCGAGACCCTGCTGCGCCGCGAAGCCCGCGACGGGGTCCAGACCCTGCAGGGCAATCGCCTTTTGGCCCCCAACGAATACATCATTACCCTCGGTAGGCACGACTTCGAGAAGGTGGGCGCCGACCCAGATCTCACGTCGGGCGCTTTCGCTAGGTACTTGGCCGACTACATCCATGAACAGGGGTGGCAAACGTATGGTGAGGTGGTCGTCCGGTTCGAGCAGTCGTCGAACCTGCGAACCGGCCAGTACCGCGCCCGTGGTGCTGTCAACCCCGATGTGCAGCCCCGCCCGACGGTCGACGATCCCGTCCGGCCACAATCAAATAGTGCGTTCGGCGCAGAACGAGGAGTAGCACCAATGACTGACGATTCGAGCTACCGCGGGGCTCAGGGGCCGGGACGGCCCGGCGATGAGTATTACGACGACCGCTACGGGCGTCCGCAAGAGGGTGGCGCGGAACCGCAGGGGGGACCTGATCCACGCGGTGGGTATCCGCCCGAGCAGGGCGGCTATCCGCCGCAGCAGGGCTACCCGCCACCCCGCCAACCCGAGCAGGGCGGCTACCCCGAGCAGCAGGGCGGTTACCCCGAGCAAGGTGGCTACCAAGCCCCGGGCGGTGGCTACCCCGATCAGCGCGGCTACCAAGGCGGCCAGGGCGGCTACCCCGAACAGCGCGGCTACCAGGGCGGCCAGGGCGGCTACCCCGAGCAGGGCGGTTACCCCCCGCAGTACGAACAGCGTCCTCCTGCGCCCGGTGGGTACGGCGGTCAAGGCTACGACCAGGGGTACCGCCAGGGCGGCGGGTACGGCCCGCCCGCCGGCGGCCCGCCCGGGGGCGGCCAGCAGGGCTACGGCGGGTACGGCGAATACGGTCGCCCACCGGCCCGCCCCGAAGAGGGTGGTTACGCTCCGCCCGAACAGCGGCCCGCCTATCCCGAGCAGGGTGCCGGATACGAGCAGGGCGGCGGCTACGAGCAGGGCGGCGGCTACGAGCAGGGCTATCAGCAGGGCGGCGGATACGGCCGGCAAGACTACGGCCCCGGCGATTACACGCAGTACGCCGAGAACGTCCCCGGCGGGGGATACCCGGCTCAAGGCGGATACGCCGAGCCCGCCCAACGTGACTACGACTATGGCCAGCAGGCCGACTACGCCCAGCCGAGTGAGTACGGCCAGCCCGCCGACTACGGGCAGCCGGCCGGGGGCTACGGCGGCTACGGCGGCGGTTACGGCGCGGCCGGGACGACGGTCACCCTCCAGCTCGACGACGGCAGCGGCCGGACCTATCAGCTGCGTGAGGGCTCCAACATCGTGGGCCGCGGACAAGACGCGCAGTTCCGGTTGCCCGACACGGGGGTGTCCCGGCGGCACCTCGAGATCCGCTGGGACGGGCAGGTGGCGCTCCTTTCGGACCTGAACTCGACCAACGGCACCACGGTGAACAACGCGCCGGTGCAGGAGTGGCAGTTGGCGGACGGCGACGTGATCCGTCTGGGCCACTCGGAGATCATCGTCCGGATCCACTAAACCCGCTGGGCTCAACGCTGCCGTGCTTCGCCCCGCGTCGACCGCCGTCCAAGTATCGTGACGTTGCCGATGTGCTCGGGGTCACGGGCGCCAGGGGGACGACGCAGTACGGAAAGGACGCCAGATGCAGGGACTCGTACTGCAGCTGACGCGTGCCGGATTTTTAATGTTGTTGTGGGTATTCATCTGGTCCGTGTTGCGGATCTTGCGGACCGATATCTACGCACCCACCGGCGCCGTCATGGTGCGCCGGGGCTTGGCGTTGCGCAGCACCCTGCTGCCTTCGCGGCAACGCCGCACCGCCGCGCGCTACCTGGTGGTGACCGAAGGGGCGTTGGCGGGTGCGCGCATCACACTCAGCGGGCAGCCGGTGTTGATCGGAAGGGCCGACGACTCGACCCTGGTGCTCACCGACGACTACGCCTCGACGCGGCACGCCAGACTGTCTCAGCGCGGTTCGGAATGGTATGTCGAGGATCTAGGATCGACCAACGGCACTTACCTTGACAGGGCAAAGGTGACCACTGCGGTACGAGTTCCAATAGGAACGCCGATTCGGATCGGCAAAACGGCGATCGAGTTGCGCCCGTGACGCTGGTTCTGCGATATGCCGCGCGCAGCGACCGCGGCCTGGTGCGCGCCAATAACGAAGACTCGGTGTACGCGGGTGCGCGGCTGCTCGCGCTGGCTGACGGCATGGGCGGCCACGCCGCCGGTGAAGTGGCCTCCCAGTTGGTGATCGCCGCGCTGGCCCATCTCGACGACGACGAACCCGGCGGCGACCTGCTCGCCAAACTCGACGCCGCGGTGCGGTCCGGCAACGCGGCGATCGCCGCGCAAGTGGAGGCCGAGCCCGAGCTCGAGGGGATGGGCACCACGCTCACCGCAATCCTGTTCGCGGGCGACCGGATTGGCTTGGTACACATCGGTGACTCGCGTGGGTATCTGTTGCGCGATGGTGAACTCACCCAGATCACCAAGGACGACACGTTCGTCCAGACGTTGGTCGACGAAGGCCGGATCACCCGCGAAGAGGCACACAGCCACCCGCAGCGGTCTCTGATCATGCGCGCGCTGACCGGTCACGAGGTCGAGCCGACCCTGACCATGCGCGAGGCCCGGGCCGGTGATCGATACCTGCTGTGCTCCGACGGGCTCAGCGATCCGGTGAGCGACGAGACCATCCTCGAGGCGCTGCAGATCCCCGACGTGGCCGAAGCCGCCTACCGCCTCATCGAATTGGCGTTGCGCGGCGGCGGCCCGGACAACGTGACGGTGGTGGTCGCCGACGTCGTCGACTACGACTACGGCCAAACCCAGCCGATTCTGGCGGGCGCGGTTTCCGGCGACGACGACCAGATGACGTTGCCGAACACCTCCGCGGGCCGCGCCTCCGCGATCAGGCCCCGCGAAGAGGCCGCCAAACGTGTTGCGCCGCAACCTGAAACGCCCAGCCGGCCGCGGTGGCCCAGGCGGCGGATGTTCTTCATCGCGACACTGGCGGTGTTGTTCGTTCTGTCCGGCATGGCCATCGGATGGTGGGTCATCCAGCGCAATTACTACGTCGCCGAATACGACGGAAAGGTATCGGTCGTCCGCGGCATTCAGGGATCCCTGTTGGGCGTGCCCCTGCAGCAGCCGTACCTGGTGGCGTGCCTGAGCGCCCGCAATGAGCTGTCCCTGATCGGTTACAACGAAGCCGGTCATCCGAACTGCCAGCTGATGACGCTGCGTGGCCTTCGCCGGCCGGGCCAGGTTCAGGTTCAGACCGGGCTCCCGGGCGGCAGCCTGGACCAGGCCGAATCCCAGTTACGACAGTTGCTGGCGGAATACCTGCTTCCTACTTGTCCGTCGCCACGCGCCACGTCGCCGCCGGGCTCCCCGCCCACCGGGAGCGGCACCCCCGAATCAAGTGTCGCTGCATCGCCAACCCCCACTACCGCACCGACCACCGCTTCCCCCGGCCCTAGCGGCCCCACCAGCGCCACAGCCGGCCCCGCGACCCCGTCGCCGGCGGGCCCCACGACCACTTCCCAGACGGTCACCGCGCTTCCAGCGCCTCCACTGCAACCGGGCATTGATTGCCGGACGGTGGCATGACGACACAACTCCAGCCGCCAGTCGCGGTCACACCTCCGCTGCCCACCCGTCGCAACGCCGAGCTGCTGCTGCTGTGCTTCGCCGCAGTGATCACCGTCGCCGCGTTGCTGATTGTGGAGGCGAACCAGGACCGCGAATTGCGTTGGAATGTCATCAGTTACGGGCTGGTGTTCATGCTCGTGTTCGGGTCGGCGCACCTGGCCATCCGGCGTTTCGCCCCCTACACCGATCCCCTGCTGTTGCCAATTGTGGCGCTGCTCAACGGACTTGGCCTGGTGATGATCCATCGGCTCGACCTGGTCGACAACCAGCTCAGCGGCCGCCATCACCCCAGCGCCACCCAGCAGATGATGTGGACCCTCGTCGGGGTGGTCACGTTCGCGCTGGTGGTCACATTCCTCAAAGACCATCGGCAGCTGGCGCGGTACGGCTACATCTGCGGGATCACCGGCCTGGTGCTGTTGGTGATTCCCGCACTGCTACCGGCATCGCTGTCCGAGCAGAACGGCGCGAAAATCTGGATTCGCTTCCCCGGCTTCTCGATTCAGCCCGCAGAATTCTCGAAGATCTTATTGCTGATCTTCTTCTCCGCCGTGCTGATCGCCAAGCGGGGCCTGTTCACCAGCGTCGGCAAGCATTTCATGGGGCTGACCCTGCCGCGCCCGCGCGACCTCGCGCCCCTGCTGGCCGCCTGGGTCATCTCGATCGGTGTGATGGTCTTCGAAAAGGACCTCGGTACCTCGCTGCTGCTGTACGCGTCGTTCCTGGTGGTGGTTTACCTTGCGACACAACGGTTCAGCTGGGTGGTGATCGGCCTGGTGCTGTTCGCGGTCGGCAGCGTCATCGCATATTTCGTCTTCGCGCATGTGCGAGTCCGGGTGCAGATGTGGTGGGATCCGTTCTCCGACCCCGACGGCAGCGGCTACCAGATCGTCCAGTCCCTGTTCAGTTTCGCCACCGGCGGCATCTTCGGCACCGGGCTGGGAAACGGGCAACCCGATACCGTGCCGGCCGCGTCGACCGACTTCATCATCGCCGCGTTCGGCGAGGAACTCGGGCTAGTCGGGCTCGCCAGCATCTTGATGCTCTACACCATCGTCATCGTCCGCGGCATGCGCACGGCGATCGCGACGCGCGACAGCTTCGGCAAGCTGCTGGCCGCGGGCCTGGCTTCCACCCTGGCCATCCAGCTGTTCATCGTCGTCGGCGGCGTTACGCAACTCATCCCGCTGACCGGTCTCACCACCCCGTGGATGTCCTACGGTGGATCGTCGTTGCTGGCGAACTATGTGTTGCTGGCCATCCTCGCTCGCATCTCCAACAGCGCTCGGCATCCCCTACGCGGCCGTGAGCGCAAGGATTCGCCGATCGCGGCGGCCAAGACCGAGGTAATCGAGAAGGTATGAACACCTCTCTGCGCCGCATCTCGATCACCGTCATGGCGCTGATCGTGCTGCTCCTGCTCAACGCCACTATGACGCAGGTGTTCGCCGCCGACTCACTGCGCGCCGATCCGCGCAATCAGCGCGTCCTGCTCGACGAGTATTCGCGCCAGCGCGGCCAGATCATCGCCGGCGGACAATTGCTGGCCTATTCGGTGGCCACCGACAGCCGCTTCCGCTTTCTGCGGGTCTACCCGAACCCGGCCGTCTACGCGCCGCTCACCGGCTTCTACTCGCTGCGCTATTCCAGCAGCGGCCTGGAGCGCGCCGAGGACCCCCTGTTGAACGGCTCCGACGAGCGGCTGTTCGGGCGCCGGCTGGCCGATTTCTTCACCGGCCGCGATCCGCGCGGCGGCAACGTCGACACCACCATCAGACCGCGGGTCCAGCAGGCCGGGTGGGACGCGATGCAGCAGGGGTGCGGTGGGCCGCCGTGCAAGGGCGCCGTCGTCGCCCTCGAGCCGTCCACCGGCAAGATCTTGGCCATGGTGTCATCGCCGTCCTATGACCCGAATCTGCTCGCGTCACACGATCCCCAGGTGCAGGCGCAAGCATGGCAGCGGCTTCGCGACGACCCCGACAATCCGCTGACCAACCGCGCCATCTCGGAGACCTACCCGCCCGGATCCACGTTCAAGGTGATCACCACCGCGGCCGCGCTGCAGGCGGGTGCGACCGACGCCGAGCAGTTGACCGCGGCGTCCTCCATCGTGCTGCCCGACAGCACCGCGAAGTTGGAGAACTACGGCGGCCAGCCCTGTGGCAACGAGCCCACGGTGTCGCTCAAGCAGGCGTTCGCCCTGTCCTGCAACACCGCATTCGTCCAGCTCGGCATGCACACCGGATCCGATGCGCTGCGCAGCATGGCACGCTCGTTCGGCCTGGACACCACCCCGAGCGTCATCCCGCTACAGGTCGCCGAATCAACGGTCGGGATCATCCCCGACGCCGCCGCGCTGGGCATGACCAGCATCGGCCAGAAGGACGTTGCGCTGACACCGCTGGAGAACGCCCAGGTCGCGGCGACCATCGCGAACGACGGCGTCACGATGCAGCCCTACCTGATCGACAGCCTCAAGGGCCCGGACCTGGCCAACATCAGCACCACCGTCCCCTATCAGCAGCGCCGCGCGGTGTCGCCCCAGGTCGCCGCTAAGCTAACAGAGCTGATGGTCGGCGCCGAGAAGGTCGCGCAGCAGAAAGGGGCCATTCCCGGCGTGCAGATCGCATCCAAGACGGGTACCGCAGAGCATGGCACCGATCCGCGTAATACGCCGCCGCACGCGTGGTACATCGCCTTCGCGCCCGCGCAGACGCCGAGAGTCGCCGTGGCAGTGTTGGTAGAGAATGGCGGCGACCGCCTGTCCGCGACGGGAGGTGCACTCGCCGCGCCGATCGGACGGGCTGTGATCCAAGCCGCGCTACAGGGAGGACCATGAGCCCGCGAGTTGGTGTGACGCTGTCTGGCAGATACCGCCTGCAGCGCCTGATCGCCACCGGCGGCATGGGCCAGGTCTGGGAGGCGGTGGACAGTCGGCTGGGCCGGCGCGTCGCGGTCAAGGTGCTCAAACAGGAGTTCTCCCAGGATCCGGAGTTCATTGAGCGGTTCCGCGCCGAGGCGCGCACCACCGCGATGCTCAATCACCCCGGCATCGCCCAGGTCCACGACTACGGCGAGAGCCAGCTGGACGGGGAAGGCCGCACCGCCTACCTGGTGATGGAGTTGGTGAACGGCGAGCCGCTGAACTCGGTCCTCAAGCGCACGGGCCGGCTGTCGCTGCGGCACGCCCTCGACATGCTCGAGCAGACCGGCCGGGCCCTGCAGGTCGCGCACGCCGCCGGCTTGGTGCACCGCGACGTCAAGCCGGGCAACATCCTGATCACCCCGACCGGCCAGGTGAAGATCACCGACTTCGGTATCGCCAAGGCCGTCGACGCCGCGCCCGTCACCCAGACGGGAATGGTGATGGGCACCGCCCAGTACATCGCCCCCGAACAGGCCCTCGGCCACGACGCAACGCCCTCCAGCGACGTGTACTCCCTGGGCGTGGTCGGCTACGAGGTGGTGTCGGGCAAGCGGCCGTTCACCGGTGACGGCGCCCTGACGGTCGCGATGAAGCACATCAAAGAGCCCCCGCCGCCGCTGCCCGCGGAGCTGCCGCCCAATGTGCGGGAGCTCATCGAGATCACGCTGGTCAAGAACCCCGCGATGCGCTACCGCAGCGGCGGGCCGTTCGCCGACGCCGTGGCGGCGGTACGGGCGGGCCGCCGTCCGCCCCGGCCCAGCCAGTCACCGCCTCCCGGGCGGGCATCGCCGGCGGCCATTCCGTCCAGCCCCACGACCAGGGCCGCCGCCGTGACCAGCACCCGCAGCGCGGCGCCGCGCCGATCCCGGCCGGCCACCGGCGGTCATCGCCCGCCCCCGGCGCGCCGGACCTTCTCGTCCGGTCAGCGCGCGCTGCTGTGGGCCGCCGGGGTGCTCGGAGCGCTGGCCATCATCATCGCGGTGCTGATCGTCATCAACTCCCGCGCAGACACCCAGCAGCAGTCCCCGCCCCCGACGGTCACCGACACCGGGAGCCCGCCCGCGCCGCCGCCGAGCAATACCCCGAGCGGCTCCGCGCCACGGCTCAATTGGACGAATCGCGGGACGATAAGTAATTCTGGACTGCAACGAGGGCCGGCCGAGCACGGGTGGGGTGAACCACTGACGCTCAGCGCATCACCGGCCCGACACGAGATGCCAAGATGACCACCCCTCAGCACCTGTCTGACCGTTATGAACTGGGCGAAATCCTCGGATTCGGGGGTATGTCCGAGGTTCACCTGGCCCGCGACGTCCGGCTGCACCGCGATGTCGCGGTCAAAGTGCTGCGCGCCGACCTGGCCCGCGATCCCAGCTTCTATCTGCGGTTCCGTCGCGAGGCGCAAAACGCGGCCGCGCTCAACCACCCGTCGATCGTCGCGGTCTACGACACCGGCGAGGCGGAGACACCGACGGGCCCGCTGCCGTACATCGTCATGGAGTACGTCGACGGCGTCACGCTGCGCGACATCGTGCACACCGACGGCCCGCTACCCCCGCGGCGGGCCATCGAGATCATTGCCGACGCGTGCCAGGCGCTGAACTTCAGTCACCAGAACGGCATCATCCACCGCGACGTCAAACCGGCGAACATCATGATCAGCAGCACCAACGCGGTCAAGGTGATGGACTTCGGCATCGCGCGCGCGATCGCCGACAGCGGCAACAGCGTCACCCAAACCGCGGCGGTGATCGGGACGGCCCAGTATCTGTCTCCCGAGCAGGCTCGCGGCGACACCGTGGACGCCCGGTCCGACGTCTACTCGCTGGGTTGTGTGCTCTACGAAATCCTCACGGGCGAGCCGCCTTTCACCGGCGACTCGCCGGTCGCCGTCGCCTACCAGCACGTGCGCGAGGACCCGATTCCGCCGTCGCACCGCCACGAGGGCATCTCCGCCGACCTCGACGCCGTCGTGCTCAAGGCGCTGGCCAAAAACCCGGACAACCGCTACCAGACCGCCGCGGAGATGCGCGCCGATCTGGTGCGGGTGCACAACGGCGAACCGCCCGAGGCGCCCAAGGTCCTCACCGACGCCGACCGCAGCTCGCTGCTCGCGGCGGGCGGGAATCCGCCCGGGCCGCGCACCGACGCGCTGCCCCGGCAACCCTTGCGCCGCATGGACGAAAGCAACGGCGGTTCGGTCGGTCGCTGGATCGTCGCGGTCGCCGCGTTGGCGGTGCTGACGATCGTCGTCGTCATCGCCTTCAACACCCTCGGCGGCACCACGCGCGATGTGCAGGTCCCTGACGTACGGGGCCAAGTCTCCGCCGATGCCATTGCCGCGCTGCAGAACCGCGGCTTCAAGACGCGCACCCTGCAAAAGCCCGATTCGGCGATCCCGCCCGACCACGTCATCAGTACCGACCCCGGGGCCAACGCCTCGGTGAGCGCGGGCGATGAGGTCACCATCAACGTCTCGACCGGTCCCGAACAGCGCGAGGTGCCCGACGTTTCCTCGCTGGGGTACTCCGACGCAGTCAGCAAGCTCAAGGCCGCCGGCTTCAGCAAGTTCAAGCAGGCCAATTCGCCGTCGAGCCCAGAGTTGCTAGGCAAGGTGATCGGCACCAACCCGCCGGCCAACCAGACGTCGGCGATCACCAACGTCATCACCGTCATCGTCGGGTCGGGGCCGGAGACCAAGCAGGTGCCCGACGTAGCGGGCCAGACCGTCGACGTCGCGCAGAAGAATCTCACCGTCTACGGCTTCACCAAGGTCACCCAGGCACAGGTGGACAGCAACCGGCCGGCCGGTGAGGTGATCGGCACCAATCCGCCTAAGGGCCAGATGGTTCCGGTGGATTCGGTGATCGAGCTCCAGGTGTCGAAGGGCAACCAGTTCGTGATGCCCGACCTGAGCGGCATGTTCTGGACGGACGCCGAGCCGCGGTTACGGGCGCTGGGTTGGACCGGGGTGCTGGACAAGGGGCCCGACGTGGACGCGGGCGGCTCGCAATCCCACCGGGTGGTGTATCAGAACCCGCCGGCCGGCACCGGGTGCAACCGGGACGGGATCATCACGCTGAAGTTCGGCCAGTAGCCGCCGGTTCGGCCGGGAAATAGGGCTGCACCGCGGCCCGGACCTCGTTTTCCAGCCGGCGGACCAGCGTGTCGTTGCGCGCCCACCCGCAATAGGTGAGCCAGTTGGCCAGCATCCGGTGCCCGCCCTCGGTCAGGATCGACTCCGGGTGGAACTGGACACCGTGAATCGGCAACTCGCTATGCCGCACCCCCATGATGACGCCGCCGCGGGTGCGCGCCGTCACCTCCAGCACGGGGGGCAGCGACTCCGGCAGTATGGTCAGCGAGTGGTAGCGGGTCGCCGTGAACGGATCCGGAAGCCCTTGCAGCACACCGGTATTGGTGTGGAAGACGTTGCTCGTCTTGCCGTGCAGCAGTTCGGGCGCGCGGTCCACGGTGGCGCCGAAGGCGACGCCGATGGCTTGGTGTCCGAGGCAGACCCCGAGCAGCGGGGTGCGCTCGGCGGCACACGCGCCGACCAGACCGATCGACGCGCCCGCACGTTCCGGGGTACCCGGACCGGGGCTGAGCAGCACACCGTCGAACCGCTTGGCGACGGCGGCCGCGTCGGAAAGCCTGGCGTCGTCGTTGCGCCACACCTCGGCCTCGACGCCCAACTGGCCGAGGTACTGCACCAGGTTGAACACGAAGCTGTCGTAGTTGTCGACGACCAGGATCCGCACCGTGCCAGGTTACCGTCCGCCGGAAATCAGTAGCCGATGGTTCCCATGGGCTGCGCGAAATGCAGCCGGTCGGGCTCGGTGTGGCCGACGATCTGCACGTCGGGCTTGACCTCTTCGCGGTAGCCGAGCCCGAAGCGGACCACGTACTGGCGGTACAGGGTGACCAGGGGAGCGGCGGCCAGGGCGGCTTGCATGGCGGCTGCGTTGCCGACCGCAGTGATCGTGTAGGGCGGGCTGTAAGTGCGCCCGTTGAGTAGCAGCGTGTTGCCGACGCAGCGGGGCACCGACGTGGCGATGATTCGCTGGTCCTGCATCTGAATCGCCTCCGCGCCGGCGCTCCACAACGCGTTGAGGACGGCCTCGATGTCCTGCTGGTGCACCACCAGGTCGTCGGGGGACGCATCCCGCGGGAAACGGCCATTGGCGTCGCGTGGCGCGTCGTCCAAGGTGACAGCGAGGCCCGGCCCGTGCACCGGGTTCATGTCCGCCTCGGTGGCCAGCTCGGCCGAGCGGCGCAGCATTGCCGCCAGCGCCAGATCCGAGGACCGTCCGTGCGCGGCGTCGATCTTGCCGGCCAGCGCGTCGCGTTGGGCGTTGAGGTGGTTCACCGACGCTTGGGCCTCGCGAACCAGATCGACCAGCCGCGGGGCGTCGCTGCGACGGATCTCCGCGCCGCCGGACACCCCGTGAGTGGCGGCAAGGAGCAAACCGGCCGACAGGCACACCACCGGGACGCCGAAGCGCCATGGTGACCGGCGTCCGTCGCTCATTCGGCTCTCCAATTTCCTGGTGGGCGTGCCGGGTGAGTTAGTCTCGTAGCCAAGCTGTGTGTGCAGCTGCCTCTTATCGTTGCACCCGTCCCACTCACCGTCTTGCTGAGGTAATCATGCCCAAGTCCAAGGTCCGCAAGAAGAACGACTTCGCCGTCAGCGCGGTCAGCCGCACGCCGGTGAAGGTGAAGGTGGGACCGTCGAGCGTGTGGTTCGTTGCCTTGTTCGTCGGCCTCATGTTGATCGGGCTGGTCTGGCTGATGGTGTTTCAGCTGGCCGCCGTCGGCAGCCAGGCGCCGACCGCCCTCAACTGGATGGCGCAACTCGGGCCGTGGAACTATGCCATCGCCTTCGCTTTCATGATCACCGGATTGTTGCTGACGATGCGCTGGCACTGAGCGACGTCAGCTGCGAAATGAATTCATTTTTAGCTTGCTCCGTTACTGTGCCAGCAACATTCCCACCCCCCAATCACACGCGTGTGATTTATCCCCACTGTTGATAGCGTCTGTGGATAACTCCATAGGCAGTGGTGGGAGGGGCTGAGCGGCGCATGCAGCAAACACGTTGGGAGCCCAGCACGCCAGGAATCGCTGGTTGTGGGGTCGCCGGTGTTCTGATGGCTATCGTCAGTGTGACCGTGGTCACAGACGCGCCGGGGCGGATTCTCGCGGGGATTGCCGCGGTGGGTCTGCTCTTGTTTGCGGGCGCGACGTGGCGCGCGCGTCCAAAGCTGGCAATTACCGCCGACGGCTTGCTGCTCCGGGGATGGTTCCGGACGCAGGTATTACAACCCCCCGACATCAAGATCATCCGGATCATCGAGTTCCGCCGCTACGGACGCAAAGTCCGGCTCCTCGAGGTGGAGACGGCCGACGACGACCTGATTCTGTTCTCTCGCTGGGACCTCGGGACGGACCCGCTCGAGGTGCTCGACGCGCTGACCGCCAGCGGTTACGCGGGGCGTCACCCGCACTGATCGGGACGGCCGGCGGCCCGGCTTAGGAGATGGTGATCGACTCGATGACCACCGGCTCGGTCGGGCGGTCGTTGGCGTCGGTGGACGTCGTCGCGATCGCCTCGACCACTCGCTGCGATTCGGGGTCCGTCACTTCGCCGAAGATCGTGTGCCGCCGGTTCAGGTGGGGGGTCTTGCCGACCGTGATGAAGAATTGCGAACCGTTGGTGCCCGGGCCCGCGTTCGCCATCGCCAGCAGGTACGGCTTGTCGAATTGCAGTTCGGGGTGGAACTCGTCGGCGAACTTGTAGCCCGGGCCGCCGCGACCGGTGCCGGTCGGGTCGCCGCCCTGGATCATGAAGCCCTGGATCACCCGGTGGAAGACCGCCCCATCGTAGAACGGACCGGAGGACCCGCCCGATGCGTTCTGGGTCGAGTACTCCTTGGTGCCCTGCGCCAGGCCAACGAAGTTGGCGACGGTCTTGGGCGCGTGGTTTCCGAACAGTGCGACTTTGATGTCGCCGCGGTTGGTGTGGAGCGTGGCGGTAGCGGTCTGATGGGGGCTGTTGGTCACGGCATGAGAGTCTGCCACTACCCGTGGGCATGCCCGCACCCGGTGTCGCTCAAGCCGAGCGGCGGCCGAAACTGCGTCGCGCGCATACCGGTTCCGTCGGCGTCCCTATGCTGGCAGTCTGTTCAGGACGCACAGAAAGGCGGCAGATGAGCGCTAAGGCGGAATCCCGGCTGACCCCGCGAGAGCGACTGGCTCGGGGGCTGACTTACTCGACACTGGGTCCGGTCGACGTCACCCGCGGAGTCGTCGGCCTCGGTGTCCAGTCGGCGCAGTCGACCGCATCGCAGATCCGTCGCAAATACCAAGAGGGGCGCCTGGCCAAGGAACTCGCCGCGGCCCAAGAGGCGCTCGCCCAGGAGCTGGCCGCCGCGCAGGAAGTGGTCGCGGGCCTGCCTCAGGCGCTTCAGGACGCGCGACGGGCGCAGCGCCGGAATAGGCGTCCGTGGGTGATCGCCGGGGGCGCTGTCGTTGTCCTCGCCGGCGGCGCCGTCGCGTTCAGCATTGTGCGGCGCCAGGTGCGGGAGAAGCCTCAGGAGCCCCAGTCGCGGCCGCCGAGCGTCGACGTGCAGCCGCGCCCGTAGGCATCACTCCCCGGGATAGTCACCAAAGGACCACAAGTTGCCCTCCGGGTCTCGAACAGAGAATTCCCTTGCGCCGTAATCCGTTTCGGCTAACGGTCGAATGATGTCGCCCTCGCGTTCACGGATGCGCTCGTATAGCGCTGCGGGGTCGCTGGTGACGACATAGCCACCGGAGGTGCCCGGTTCACGACACCATTCGGCGCCGGGCTTGTGACTGCCGAGCATGATGCCGCCGGTTCCCTCCGGCCAGTTCAGTTGGGCGTGGTCGACGCGCGAACCCTCGCCATAGCGCGCGGCGAGGACGAAGCCGAAGGTGTGCACGTAGTAGTCGATCAACGTGGATGCGTCATGGGCCTGCAATGTCAACCACACGCTCGGATTGGAACCAGTCATAGTTGCAGTCTGGGGCGAGCTGATGGCCGCCGTCTTGAATGTTTCGGAACTCTTCAGCCAGCCAGCGCCGCGGGGACGTGCCCGCAAATCTGGTGAACTCGCGGCTCAGGTGCGCCTGATCGCTATACCCGGTCTCGACCGCGACGGACGCCAGGTCGACCCGGCCGCCGCGGCGCCGCACCGATTCGGAAATCAGGCCGGTCGCGTGCTCGAAGCGCATCAACATCGCCACCGTCTTCGGCGACCGGCCGACTTCCCGCCGGAACAGCGTCGTCAGGTGCCGTGGGCTCAATCCGACGGCCTCGGCGGCCGCGGCCACTGAGGCCCGCCCGCCGCTGCGCTCCAACAGCTGCCAGGCGAAGACCACCTCGGGACGCACTCTCGCACGTTCATGTCGCCGCGACGCGTCGACCAGGTAGTTGGTGATCACGGTGAACGCTTCCCGCCAATTCCGGGCGTCGGCGACGCGCTCGTGCAATTCGACGCCACGCGGGCCCATGACAAGGGTGGCGTCGAGGTCGACCGATTCCAACTTTGCGGCGGGCATATCGAAGAGAGCTCGGGCGGCCAGCGGATGCACCGCCAACTGCACACCGGCCTGGCCGCGTTGCTGCCGGATATGCGCGGCGGTGACGTGCAAACCACCCACCAGCAGTGGCTTTGGCTGGGCAGCGGGAACGGCCTCCGGGGTTGCGGCCGCCGACACGCCATCGTCGCGACTGACGATGAGGGTCAGCTTTGCCGAAGGCATTCCGCGGTGCACGCCGGCGGGAGCCGCCAATGCGCGGTAGCCGACCATTGCCGCGACACCTGGCGCGCACCCGGCCGGCCCATTGACGAATTCCCAGACGCGCATCGGCTCGCCGGCGACCACAGTCCCACGTTAACCGTGCGGCCGCTCCCCACGCAGACTTCGATCTGTGGAGCCTAGGGGAATCGAACCCCTGACACCCGCCTTGCAAAGGCGGTGCTCTACCAACTGAGCTAAGGCCCCTCGACGTGATCGGGTGGCTGACCGGATGGGTCGTCCACCGCCACGTGCCAGACCTCGACCCCGCGTCGGGAGCGCACCACCACCGCCGCCACCACAGCGATCAGTGTGATTGGCAGGGCAAGTCTTACGCAACGTCTTGACGGGCACATGGTTGTGGGCCTAGGAGGACTCGAACCTCCGACCTCTTCGTTATCAGCGAAGCGCTCTAACCGCCTGAGCTATAGGCCCGTACACGGGTACGGCCGAGCGACGAGATTACCGCAATCGCCGCCCCACCCCCAAAACGCTAGTCGCGGTCGGCCAGCGTTACTTCGATACCGCCGATCAGATCGGTGGTCAGGTTGTAGACGAACGCGGCGATCGTGGCCATCGCGGTCAACAGGACGATGTTCACCAAGCCGATCAACACGGCGCCGCCGAAGATGGTGCCGCTGGAGACGAGCTCGCCGCTGCTGCCGCTGGTGTTGTTCAGCAGGTCGCCGACGTTGCTGTTCAGCTTCGACCACACGCCCATTCCGCCGAGCACCAGGTACAGGAATGCGACCGCGATCATCCAGACGAAGAACAGCGCGACCGAGAGCAGCAGGGAGACCTTGAGCGTGCTCCACGGATCGATCCGGCGAATCTGCATGCTGGCCCGCACCGGCCCGCGCGGTCGCCGCGTCACCTGGGTGTGGCTTTCGCGGCCTTCGCGGCCCTCCCGGGTCTCGGACGCCGACGAACGGCCGGATCCCGGCGGGCTCGCCGCCTCCGCCGTGCGGTCGGGCGGAGTCTTGCGCTGCGGTCCACGCGGCGTCGGGCCGGACAGGTCCGGCAACTCGCTGGCGTAGGCCTCCGCCGGCGGCCCGTCAGCGCGCCCCTGCGGGGCATCACTCTCGTGCGGCGGGTTCTTCGCGTGCGGGGGCGCGCCGGCGCCCGGCGCCGCGGTGCCGGAGATGAACCGGTTCAGCCGGGCCTCGACGCCGGTGGGCGGGCCCGACGGCCGCGCCTCGGTCGGGGGCTCGTTCTGGCGCGGCGCCTGCGGGGGCCTGGGCCCACCGCGCTGCCGCGGTGGCGACTCTCCGGCGTCGGGAGCACGTCCGGGATGTGCGGGCGGCGTCGCGCGGTGTACGCCGGCGCGCTCGGCCGAGCCGTCCCC
>NZ_LZKF01000077.1:0-10497 GCF_001672665.1 Mycobacterium sp. E2238
GTGGCGCAGGCCTACCGGCACGGCGACACCGCGGGTGACTTCGCCGCCTCGGTGCTGGCGGTGCTGCGGCGGCTGGAGGGCCACTTCACGCTGGTGTTCACCAACGCCGACGAGCCCGGCACCATCGTGGCGGCCCGCCGCTCCACGCCGCTGGTGATCGGGATCGGCGACGGCGAGATGTTCGTCGGCTCCGATGTGGCCGCGTTCATCCCGCACACCCGCAACGCCATCGAACTCGGGCAGGACCAGGCCGTGGTGATCACCGCCGACGGCTACCGGATCACCGACTTCGACGGCAACGCCGACGTCGAGTACCGCGAATTCCACATCGACTGGGACCTGGCCGCCGCGGAAAAGGGCGGCTACGAGTACTTCATGCTCAAGGAGATCGCCGAGCAGCCCGCCGCGGTGGCCGACACCCTGCTCGGGCACTTCGTCGACGGCCGGATCGTGCTCGACGAGCAGCGGCTCTCCGACCAGGAGCTCCGCGAGATCGACAAGGTGTTCGTGGTGGCCTGCGGCACCGCGTATCACTCCGGGCTGCTCGCGAAATACGCGATCGAGCACTGGACCCGGCTGCCAGTGGAGGTGGAGCTCGCGAGCGAGTTCCGCTACCGGGATCCGGTGCTGGACCGCAGCACGCTGGTGGTCGCCATCTCGCAATCTGGGGAAACCGCCGACACCCTCGAAGCGGTGCGGCACGCCAAGGAGCAGAAGGCCAAGGTGCTGGCCATCTGCAACACCAACGGCTCGCAGATCCCCCGCGAATGCGACGCGGTGCTCTACACCCGCGCCGGCCCCGAGATCGGCGTCGCCTCGACGAAGACGTTCCTCGCGCAGATCACCGCCAACTACCTGGTGGGTCTGGCGCTGGCGCAGGCCCGCGGCACCAAGTACCCCGACGAGGTGGAGCGGGAGTACCAGGAGCTGGAAGCCATGCCGGACCTGGTCGCGCGGGTGCTGGCGATGATCGAGCCGGTGGCCGCCCTGGCGTATCGGTTCGCGCAGTCCTCGACCGTGCTGTTCCTGGGCCGCCACGTCGGCTACCCGGTGGCGCTGGAAGGCGCGCTGAAACTCAAGGAACTGGCGTACATGCACGCCGAGGGATTCGCCGCCGGTGAGCTCAAGCACGGGCCCATCGCGCTGATCGAGGACGACCTGCCCGTCATCGTCGTCATGCCCTCGCCCAAGGGGCAGGCCACGCTGCACTCCAAGCTGCTGTCGAACATCCGCGAGATCCAGGCCCGCGGCGCCGTCACCATCGTGATCGCCGAAGAGGGCGACGACACCGTGCGGCCCTATGCCGACCACCTGATCGAAATCCCATCGGTGTCAACCCTTTTGCAGCCGCTGCTGTCGACCATCCCGCTTCAGGTGTTCGCCGCGTCGGTTGCCCAGGCGCGAGGTTACGACGTTGACAAACCGCGAAACCTCGCCAAGTCCGTCACCGTGGAATAGTTCCGCCGCTTCGGCTGTATCGCCGCCAGACCCGCGGCGGTTCCGTTAGATTGCCTTGGGAAACAAGCCCTCCATAGCGGTAGGAGAAGCATGCGGTCGGCGGCCAGAAGATTCGCCGCGGTGGGCATCGTCGTGCTCATCGTCGGGACCTACGTCGCGTTGGTCGAGCTCTACCAGAACACGGTCGAAGCGGTTGCGGCCGGCACACTGAGCGACAACGCGGAGACGGCCAGCCAGACTATGGCGACGTTGACCGCGGAGGAGATGCAGTCGAACTTCAGCGCGGTGGTCGTCAACGTCGCCGTGGCACCCGGGCCCGCGATGTTGGATCCGGTAACCCACCGTCTGAATGAAGACCTCATGGTGCGCGTCAGATCGTCGGCCCAGCCCAGCAGGCGCGACTACACGAAAGGCATGCTTCCCGGCGTCTTTCCGCTCCCGCTGACCATTGCGGGTCACGTCGAACGCTGGCCGTTCGACAGCTACACCTCGGGGCCGATCGAGGTGCAGTTGTTCCACGGTGGCGACACGACGAAACCGCCGGAACTCATTCCGGTGCGACTCGTCGACCACCTGCCCGGATTCAAGGTTTCCGCGGCCAAGTTCGCCGGCCACGAGGGGTACCGCCTGAGCGTGCGCCGCGCGCTGAGTACCGCGGTGTTCGGGATCGTGATTTGCGGCGTGCTCATCGCCATCGCCGGCCTGGGTCTGTTCGTGGCTATTCAGACGATGCGTGACCGGCGGAAGTTCCAGCCGCCGATGACGACGTGGTATGCGGCGATGCTCTTCGCCGTGGTACCCCTGCGCAACGCGCTTCCCGGCTCGCCGCCGTTCGGGGCCTGGATCGACGTGACCATCGTGCTCTGGGTGATCGTCGCGCTGGTGATAGCGATGCTGCTCTACATCGCCTGCTGGTGGCGGCACCTCAGGCCTGAGGTCCCCGTGGTCGCCGCCGCCCCGCCGCCGGATCCGGTCCCGGCGCCATCGGGCTGACACCCCGGTCGCATCAACGCATTTCGTCATCGAGTAGGGGGTGGTCATGAAGTTTGGCGTGATAGCACTGATCGTGGGCGTCGTCGGGGCCTACGTCGCCTCGGTCGCGCTGTACGCCAACAGTGGGGGGCACCATAACCACCCGCAGACGGGGGCCGGGGGCGACCGCAGCACGGCGACGTTGGTGGTCGAGGACATCCAGTCGAACTACAGCGTGCTGATGGCCAACCTGTCCATCTCGCCGGGATCGGGTCTGCTCGATCCGCAAACCGGGCATCTCAACCAAGACCTCGGCCTCCGCGTGCGATCCGTGGCGACGCCGACCCGCCGCACCTGGACCAAGGGCATGCTGCCCGGCGTCTTCCCCGTCCCGCTGACCATCGCGGGGGAAATCGAGAATTGGCCCTTCGACCGCTACGGTTCGGGGCCGATAGAGATCGAGCTCATGCGCGGCGGCAGCGACACCGTCGCCGAGCGGTTACCGGTGACCTTCGTCAACCACCTTTCGGGTTGGCAGGTATCCACCGACGGGTCCGGCCCCTACCGCGTCAGCGTGCACCGCTCGCTGAGCGCCGCGGCGTTCGGCATCGTGATCTGCGCCGTGCTGATCGCCATCGCCGCACTGGGCCTCTTCGTCGCCGTTCAGACGCTGCGCAACCGCCGGAAGTTTCAGCCCCCGATGACGACGTGGTACGCGGCGATGCTGTTCGCGGTGGTGCCGTTGCGCAATGCGCTTCCCGGCTCGCCTCCATTCGGCGGCTGGATCGACGTCACCCTCGTGCTGTGGGTGCTTGTCGTCTTGGTGGTGTCCATGCTGCTCTACATCGCCTGCTGGTGGCGGCATCTGAGGCCCGAGGTGACTGCGGCGCCGGCGAACCCCGTATGAGGTTCGCAGTCGTAGGTCTCGTCGTGTCCATCCTTGCGGCATACGTCGCGTCGGTTGCGCTGTACGCCCAAAGCCGGACGGCGCATCACCGGGCGGAAGTCGCGGCCGGGGGCAATACGAGTACGGCGACATTTTCGGTCGAAGACATTCAGTCGAATTACAGCGTTCTTGTTGTCAACCTCGCGATTTCACCCGGATCGGCACTGCTTGATCCGCAGACCCAGCACCTCAACGAAGACCTCAGCCTCTGGGTCAGGTCCGCGGCGACGCCCACCCGTCGTACCTGGACGAAGGGCATGCTGCCCGGCGTATTTCCGGTCCCGGTGACCATCGCGGGTGAAATCGAACGGTGGCCCTTCGATCACTACGATTCGGGGCCGATCGAGGTTGAACTCTTGCACGGGGGCGAAGGCGGCGTTCCCGAGCGCTTGCCCGCCACGTTCGTCAACCACCTTCCCGGCTGGCAGGTCACCGCCAGCAACGGCGGTGGGCTCGGTCCGTACCGCGTGACTCTGCAGCGGTCGCTGAGCGCGGCGGCGTTCGGCATCGTCATCTGCGGTGTGCTCATCGCCATTGCCGGGCTCGGTCTCTTCGTTGCGGTCCAGACGCTGCGTGATCGGCGCAAGTTTCAGCCGCCGATGACGACCTGGTACGCGGCAATGCTTTTCGCGGTGGTGCCGTTGCGCAACGCGCTTCCCGGTTCGCCGCCGTTCGGTGGCTGGATCGACATCACCATCGTGCTCTGGGTGCTCGTCGTGCTGGTGATCTCGATGCTGCTCTACATCGCCTGCTGGTGGCGGCACTTGCGACCCGACGCCCAACAGCCCGGCGTGCCCGCCGCTTAGGTGCAGCAACTCAACCGTGCGAAGGTAATGACGTGACGAAAGCACCGGTGCGGTCCCGACTGCGCAGCATGGGACTCGCCGTCTGGCACTACGTCAGCCAGGCGCCGCTGACGTACGGGTGGTTGCTCGTCCTGCTGATCACGACGCTCGTGCAGCACTGGCTGCCCCAGCGGCAACTGCACTCGATGCTGATGCACCATTCCACCAACATCCACGGGCTGGCGCGGGACCCGCTCGACGTACTCTTTTCCAGCCTGCTGTGGATCGACGGCGACAACCTGGCCCCGTACCTGATCCTCTTCTCGTTGTTCCTGGCCCCGGCCGAACACTGGCTGGGCCAGTTACGCTGGCTCACAGTGGGATTGAGCGCCCACATCCTGTCCACCTACTTCAGCGAGGGGCTGCTCTACTTCGCGATCGAGCAACACGACGCGTCGGAACGGCTGGTGCACGCCCGCGACATCGGCGTGAGCTACTTCCTGGTCGGGGTGATGGCCGTGCTGGCCTATCACATCGCCCGCCCGTGGCGCTGGGGCTACCTGGGCGTCCTGTTCATCATCTTCGGCTTCCCGTTGATCGCGATGGACCGTATTGAGCTGAACTTCACCGCGATCGGGCACTTCACCTCGATCCTCGTCGGGCTCTGCTTCTACCCGATGACACGGCACCAGGACCCCCGGCAGCTGAGCCCGGCGCGCCTGCGGGCCATGGGGCGCCGCCGCCGCTCGCCCGAGCCATCGGCCTGAGCCGCGCGGCCGCTGACCCGTAATGTGGCACTGGTGCGGCACTACTACTCCGTAGACGCGATCCGCCAGGCCGAGGCGCCGCTGCTGGCCAGCCTGCCCGACGGAGCCTTGATGCGGCGCGCGGCCTTCGGGCTGGCCGCCGAGATCCTCGCCGAACTGCGGGCCCGCACCGGCGGGGTGGCCGGGCGCCGGGTGTGCGCGGTCGTCGGCTCGGGCGACAACGGCGGTGACGCGCTGTGGGCCGCCACCTTCGTGCGCCGGCGCGGCGCGGCCGCCGACGCGGTGCTGCTCAACCCGGAACGCACGCACCGCAAGGGGCTGGCGGCGTTCACCAAGGCAGGCGGACGCATCGTCGAAAGTGTCTCGCCGACAACCGATCTCGTCATCGACGGGGTGGTGGGCATTTCCGGATCCGGCCCGCTGCGTCCGGCCGCGGCCGACGTTTTCGCCGCGGTGAATGACGCGGGCATCCCGGTGGTCGCCGTCGACATCCCCAGCGGCATCGACGTGGCCACCGGGGCGATCACCGGCCCCGCGGTGCGGGCGGCCCTGACGGTCACCTTCGGCGGGCTCAAACCCGTGCACGCGCTCGCCGACTGCGGCCGGGTGAAGCTGATCGACATCGGGCTCGACCTGCCGGACACCGACCTGCTGGGTTTCGAGGCCGCCGACGTGGCCGCCCGCTGGCCGGTGCCCGGGCCGCACGACGACAAGTACACCCAGGGCGTGACCGGTGTGATGGCCGGCTCGTCGACGTATCCGGGCGCGGCCGTGCTGTGCACCGGCGCCGCCGTCGCGGCGACGTCCGGCATGGTCCGCTACGCCGGCAGCGCGCACCGGGAGGTGCTCGCGCACTGGCCTGAGGTGATCGCGTCGCCCACCCCCGCGTCGGCCGGCAAGGTCCAATCCTGGGTCGTCGGGCCGGGATTGGGCACCGACGACACCGGGGCCGCCGCCTTGTGGTTCGCGCTGGAGACCGACCTGCCGGTGATCGTGGACGCCGACGGGCTGACGATCCTGGCCGCCCACCCCGAGCTGGCCGCCAACCGGAACGCGCCGACGGTGCTCACCCCGCACGCCGGGGAATTCGCTCGCCTGGCGGGCAGCCCACCGGGGGACGACCGGGTCGGCGCGTGCCAGAAGCTGGCCGACACCTTCGGCGCCACCGTGCTGCTGAAGGGAAACGTCACCGTCATCGCCGAACCGGGCGGCCCGGTGTACCTCAACCCGGCCGGGCAATCCTGGGCGGCCACCGCCGGTTCCGGCGACGTGCTGTCCGGCATGATCGGCGCGCTGCTCGCCGCGGGACTGCCGGCGGTCGAGGCCGCCGCGGCGGCCGCTTTCGTCCACGCGCGGGCCGCGGCGCTGTCGGCCGCCGACCCGGGCCCCGGTGACGCGCCGACGTCGGCGTCGCGCATCGTGCCGCACATCAGGGCCGCCCTGGCCGCCATATAGCGCCTTATCGAGAGGATTCCGCCGTGCCCCAACACCCGTCCCTGCCCGCCCACGCCATCGCCCCGGCCTACACCGGCCGCCTGTTCACCGCCCCGGTGCCCGCGTTGCGGCTGCCCGACGAATCGATGGACCCCGAGGCCGCCTACCGCTTCATCCACGACGAGCTGATGCTCGACGGCAGTTCGCGCCTGAACCTGGCCACGTTCGTCACCACGTGGATGGACCCGGAGGCCGGCCGGCTGATGGCCGAGACGTTCGACAAGAACATGATCGACAAGGACGAGTACCCGGCGACCGCGGCCATCGAGCAGCGCTGCGTGTGCATGGTGGCCGACCTGTTCCACGCCGAGGACCTGAACGACGCCGACCCCTACAGCGCGTGCGGGGTGTCCACGATCGGCTCCAGCGAGGCGGTCATGCTGGGGGGGCTGGCCATGAAATGGAGGTGGCGCCAGAAGGTCGGCAAGGACTGGAAGGGCCGCACCCCCAACCTGGTGATGGGCTCCAACGTCCAGGTGGTGTGGGAGAAGTTCTGTCGCTACTTCGACGTCGAGCCCCGCTATCTGCCGATGGAGGAGGGCCGCTACGTCATCACCCCGGAACAGGTCGTCGACGCCGTCGACGAGGACACCATCGGCGTGGTGGCGATCCTGGGCACCACCTACACCGGTGAACTGGAACCGGTCGCCGACATCTGCGGCGCGCTGGACAAGCTCGCGGCCGGCGGCGGGGTGGACGTCCCGGTGCACGTCGACGCCGCGAGCGGCGGGTTCGTGGTGCCCTTCCTGCACCCCGAACTGAAGTGGGACTTCCGGCTGCCCCGGGTGGTGTCGATCAACGTCAGCGGCCACAAGTACGGGCTGACGTACCCGGGTGTCGGCTTCGTGGTGTGGCGCAGCAAGGAGTACCTGCCCGACGAGCTGGTGTTCCGGGTCAACTACCTCGGCGGCGACATGCCGACCTTCACGCTGAACTTCTCCCGCCCGGGCAACCAGGTGGTCGGCCAGTACTACAACTTCCTGCGGCTGGGCCGCGACGGCTACACCAAGGTGATGCAGGCGCTGTCCGGGACGGCGCGGTGGCTGGGCGAGCAGCTGCGGGTCAGTGACCACTGCGAGCTCATCTCGGACGGTTCGGCAATTCCGGTGGTCGCCTTCCGGCTCGCCGGCGACCGCGGCTACACGGAGTTCGACGTCTCGCACGAGCTGCGCACCTACGGCTGGCAGGTGCCCGCGTACACCATGCCCGACAACGCCACCCACGTCTCGGTGCTGCGCATCGTGGTGCGCGAAGGGCTCTCGGCCGACCTGGCCCGCGCGCTGCACGACGATGCCGTTTCCGCCCTGACCTCGCTGGACAAGATCAAGCCCGGCGGCCACTACGACGCGCAGCACTTCGCGCACTGAGCCATCGGCCACACAAATGTGGCAGTTGTGACCATTGCGACGAGGCGGGGCGGTGGGCGGGCTGGTTCTGGGACAATGGCGGCTGTGGCCGTTACGCCGATATCGCTGACACCGGGCCTCCTCGGGGAGGCCGCGGTGGACCTGCGCGCCATTGAGCACAACGTGCGGTTGTTGTGTGAGCACGCCGGCTGCGCGCAGGTGATGGCCGTCGTCAAGGCCGACGGCTACGGGCACGGTGCCACCCCGTCCGCGCGGGCGGCGTTGGCCGGCGGGGCGGCCGAGCTGGGCGTGGCCACCGTCGCAGAAGCGCTGGCCCTGCGCGCCGACGGGATCACCGCGCCGGTGCTGGCCTGGCTGCACCCGCCCGGCATCGACTTCGGGCCGGCGCTGCTGGCCGACGTGGAGATCGCAGTCTCTTCGGAGCGTCAACTGGACGAGCTGCTGGACGCGGCGCACCGGACGGGCCGGACGGCCACGGTCACGCTCAAGGTCGACACCGGGCTGAACCGCAACGGCGTCCACCCCGCCGGGTATCCCTCGATGCTGACCGCGCTGCGCCGGGCCGTCGCCGAGGAAGCCGTCCGCCTGCGCGGGCTGATGTCGCACATGGTGTTCGCGGATCAACCGGCCAACCCCATCAACGACCTTCAGGCCCAACGCTTTAGCGACATGCTGACACAGGCGAGCGATCAGGGGGTGCGGTTCGAGGTCGCGCACCTGGCGAACTCGTCGGCCACCATGTCGCGTCCCGATCTGGCCTTCGACCTGGTGCGGCCCGGCGTCGCGGTGTACGGCCTGAGTCCGGTGCCCGAACTCGGGGACATGGGGTTGGTGCCGGCCATGACGGTGAAATGCCCTGTGGCGCTGGTCAAGTCGATTCGCGCGGGCGAGAGCGTGTCGTATGGGCACACCTGGACCGCGGAGCAGGACACGAATTTGGCCCTGCTGCCGATCGGCTACGCCGACGGTGTGTTCCGATCGCTGGGAGGACGATTGGACGTGCTGATCAACGGCAAGCGGCGGCGAGGGGTCGGGCGGATCTGCATGGACCAGTTCGTCGTCGACCTGGGGCCCGGCCGGACCGACGTGGCCGAGGGTGACGAGGCGATCCTGTTCGGGCCCGGCAGCAGCGGGGAACCCACCGCGCAGGACTGGGCCGACCTGCTCGGCACCATCCACTACGAAGTGGTGACCAGCCCGCGCGGGCGCATCACCAGGACCTATCGCGAGGCGCAAACCATTGAGCCCTGAGAGAACCCGCAGGCGCCAGAAGGGGGCTTGGCTTGCGGGAGGCGCGGGGGTGACTGCCCTCGCCACCATCGTTGGAGCCTCGGCCCGCCGTTCTATGATCCAGCGCAGCCGCGGCACCGACGATCCCTATGCCGACGAGGATTTCGAGACGATCGACGACGATCGCCGCTCCGTGGTAACCACCCCCGACGGCGTGTCGTTGGCGATCCGGGAAGCCGGCCCGGCGGATGCCCCGTTGACCATGGTCTTCGTTCACGGATTCTGTCTACGCATGGGCGCCTTCCATTTTCAGCGGACCCGGCTGCCCGAACAGGTGGGCCCGGGCGTCCGAATGGTCTTCTACGACCAGCGCGGGCACGGGCAATCCGGCGAGGCCGGGCCCGAAACCTACACACTGACCCAGCTCGGCCAGGACCTGGAGAGTGTGCTTGCGGTCGTCGCGCCGCGCGGGATGGTCGTGCTGGTCGGGCACTCCATGGGCGGCATGACGGTGTTGTCACACGCTCGCCAATTCCCCGGCCAGTATGGGCGCCGAATCGTCGGCGCCGCGCTGATTTCCTCCGCGGCGGAAGGCGTTGCCAGGTCGCCGCTGGGCGAGATCTTGAAAAACCCTGCGCTGGAAGCGTTCCGATTCACCGCGCGGTCCGCGCCGAAGCTGATGCACCGCGGCCGCAACGTGTCCCGCTCGTTGATCGGCCCGGTCCTGCGGGCGGCCTCCTTCAGCGACTTGCAGGTCAGCCGGAGCCTGGACGCCTTCTCGCAGCGGATGATGAACGGCACCCCGATCCCCACCATGGTGGAGTTCCTGGATGCCTTGGAACACCATGACGAGACCGCCGGTCTGTGGACCCTGCTGCGCATCCCCACCCTGATCGCCTGCGGTGACCACGACCTGCTGACCCCGGATGAATACTCGCGCAAGATGGCGGCCTCCCTGCCGCAGTCCGAGCTCGTCATCGTTGAGGGCGCCAGTCACCTTGCGCTGCTGGACAAGCCGGAGGCGATCAACGACGGGCTGGTCCGGCTGGTCAAGCGGGCCACCCCGGGCCGTGCCGCGCAGGCGGCCCGGTGGATGCGGGAAAGGCTGCCGCGCCGTGGGGGGTGAGGGCACGGCCACGCTGGAGCGCGTCGAGGACACCATCGCACTGGGCTCGCGGCTGGCCGAGGGGCTGCGCGCGGGTGACGTGGTGGTGCTCACCGGTCCGTTAGGTGCGGGAAAGACCGTGCTGGCCAAGGGGATTGCCGCGGCGATGGACGTCGACGGTCCGGTCACCTCGCCGTCGTACGTGCTGGCGCGGGTGCACCCGCCGCGGCGGACCGGCGCACCGGCGATGATCCACGTCGACATGTACCGGCTTTTGGACCAGGACCGCGCCGACCTCATGGGCGAGCTCGACTCGCTGGACCTGGACACCGATCTCGACGATGCGGTCGTGGTCGTGGAGTGGGGCGAGGGC